>JAAXXA010000223.1 GCA_013334735.1 Bacteroidota bacterium | reverse complement strand
AAGCGAAAGAAAAAAAGATAAATGTTACAGCGAAAATCTGGGCAAAAATATCAGCGATTGCACGTTTGCGAAGCAAAACATTTTTTTGCTTATGCAAATTAGTTTGAATATTGTTAAATCGTTCCGTAAAAAAATTACCGATTCCGAAAAGTCTTATTTCTTTGGCAAATGCTAAACTTGTAAGAATCCGGTTATAATAATACGATTCGCGTTCTTTAGTACTATTCGTTTTATTTAATTTATAAAGTTTATGTGAGAATTTGAATCGTACCCAAAAACCCGGTATTACTGCAATAAGTATTAATACGAAAATAATCCAATGTATCCTAAATAATATAGCTGCAATTACAGCCCATGATATAATTGATTGTATCGCGGTAAAACTTTCATTTATCATTTTTAGCGGACGGAATCCAGCTTCCTGAACCGCGCGATGAATTTTATCCTGTTGCTGCGCATCTTCAAGGTATGCCATATCAAGACTGATATGTTTTTGATGCAATAAATTATAAATATACACTGAAACCGATTGAGATAATCGTTCACGAAACTCATTATTTAAAATATTTAAAACAGAACTTAAAAGAAAAACCAAACCTGTTATAATTATAATTACTAAAATATCATTAAAAAAGGCAGTTTTATCAGCATATCCATTGATTTTCCACATTCCGTCGATCATCCATTTAAACAAATAAATAATTACAAAAGGAAGTATGCCCTGTAAAACAGAAATTATGATATTTACTATTGTCAGCCGCTTTGATTCGCGACAAATAAAAAACAAAGTCTTTTTAATATTTTTTATGGTAAGGATTATTTTTTTATATCGGGTAATGAACCAAAGCAATGGTATTATAAATAAAGTGAAAGGCTTGGAAAAACTAACAATACAACGATTTATTTTTTTATAATAATTACTATTAATATTTTTTTCTTTTCCTTTCCTGAAAAATAAAATAACTTTTCCTGCAAAATTTTCTTCGGTAACAGGAAGGTCTTTAGAATTGCATGAATCACCTTTAGTAATCAGAATTGTTTTATTATTTTCAGATTTTATTTTATGTAATCGGTGAGCAATCCATTTATCATGAGTTTTAAAAACTACAATATCGCCTATATTTAATTCGTTTATCCGGCATTTGTTTATAACAATTTCATCACCGTTTCGCAAAAAAGGGAACATACTGTTGCCGCCAACTATCAGCTTAACCTGTTGTTTTGAATTCAACAAATTTTCGGTTAATTCATATAATTCGTCAGTTTGCATATTCTTGTAATTGGTATAAATTAAAAAAGAGATTCCTCATTTCGTTGCACTACATTCGGAATGACAACGTTTATATTTTTGTGGGAGAGGAGGGGGAAGCTTGCCGACGAAAGTCGGCAAGCTTCCCCCTCCTCTCCCACTGTTCTCTATCATTCCAACTTGTCATTCCGAACCTCGCTTTTTGCGAGGGGAGGAATCCCTATTTTCCCATTGCTGTATAAATCAACCCAACCTGGATTTAACGAATCAATAAGAGCAACCTTTTTTATTCTTGAATATCCTTTTATTTGTTTTTCTCTTTTTATAGCTATATCAACATAATCAAATACCTCAAAATAAATCAGGTTATCAACATTATATTTTTCTGTAAATCCATGAATTAGTTTGTTTTTATGTTCAAAGCAACGCCTCAGCAAATCATTTGTAATTCCAGTATAGAGAACTGTATGGTTTTTATTTGTAAGAATGTATGTGTAATAACAATGTATTTTCATACAATAAAAATCTAAAAATGTATAGCAGTTGCATGTTCTTTAATAAAATTTACAATTGAAATATCCGGTTTAAAACCCACATCATAAACAGAAATGTTGTTACAAAGATGTGAAAGAAATTCAAGATGATGCTGAATAAAATTATTATTATACCCATGTTGAATGCAATGAGCCATGATTCTAGAAACAGCTAATGCTCCATTTAATTTTTTAATTGTGTTTTCCGCAGAATGATGTATCAGGTATATTGAATTTAATGGGGCTACTTTTGGAATATCAACATAAAACATGGGTGTATTGTGCATTGTGTAACCTTTGTTGTTTTTTCTGATTATCAAACGGTCATCATTTATAATTTTACTGCCAGTTTTTTGCCATATAGCTGACATTGTGCTTTTTCCTACTCCGGAAAATCCTGAAAATATACGACCTGTTTCATTATCAAAAACACCTGACGCGTGTAACATTATTGCATCGAATTTTACGGTAAGATAATACATTACTATTGGACCTAACGGATACAATAACGGGGTAATTTTGTTAGTATAATCCTCTTTACAATAAACTTTCCATTCGGTTAATTCATTATTTAAAATTGCAATTTGCTGTACCTCGTTAATATTTTTCTGGTCGAATATTATTATTTTATAGGAAGTGTCTTGCCGGTATATTGAGAAAAAATTCTGTTCCTCATTTTTTGCTTCAAAAAGTAAATTATTTTTTTCTAATAAATAATTTGGAATACCATTTATCGCGTTAATAATTACATCGGGTTTATCAGTATAATCCGAAATAATAAAAGGAGAGTAGCCTTCTTCTAAAGTAAGCTCCGCAGAGCTTTCCGATTGCAATTTTATTACAAATCCGGCTATCGATAAATATTGTGTATTCAATTTTTCAAGAAATTATTTTTTCAAATTTTTCAATAAAATCAGACAAATCTTTTTTTGCTGTTAATTCATCTATATCAAACTCATTAGTTATAGCTAAAACAATATCATCTTCTGAATTTCCCCCGTCAATTTTATCCCAAATAAAACTACCAACTTCATTCAGAGTAAATATTTCAGTCATATTAGCAATATTGTTTTTGATTGGCACTAAAACCTTTTCATTGCCAACATTTCTAAAAGCAAATAGTGATTTTCTTTTAAACAATTCATCAATATTCATAAATATTTTTTTGTAAAAATACAAAAAGTCCCCAATGTGAGGACTTTTTGTGTAAGTAATATTATAAAAATTACAGGTTCGGCATTTTAAAAGGATTTGAAATAAAATGATCTATCTGTAATGATCCATCAGGATCCCCGTATGGATTAGCTGACATCATAACCAATGAAATGTCATTATCAATTTTTATTACCGTAATTTCAGGATGGTTATATTTCTTTTTACATGCTTTGTTTTGTTTTTTATCTGATATTTGATTTTTCATATTTCCTCCTTTCTTACTGATTAATAAAAATTCTCTTTGTTATAGTATTCTCTTTTGTTGTATATTTTACAATATATATTGCATTTTGAGAGTCCATGCTTATTACACCTGATGAGCTTCCTGATAAATGTCTTGCAGCTACTATTTGTCCTAAGATATCATAAACACTTACATCTCCTTCAAGCATTTTAAATGATTTCAAATGAATTACATTTTTATATGAGTAAATCTGAATATCGCTTTTTAAATCTTCTATTATATTTGTTGTTGAAAGATTAAAATGCAAAAATAATCGGGTTAATCCTGCCGTAGCATCTGAGTAAAATTCGTAGGTGTTGTTTAAAGAGAGATCCTGAAATATGCCGTTCTGCCGATCTTCTATATAAACTGTGTTTCCGTTTCCCGTAAAACTTTCTACCATATCGGCTATAATGGTAAACTGTCCGCTTATTGTTGTTTTAAATCCAAGAGGAATAGTACGTTCGCCCGTTAACTCATTCAGACTATTGATGGATATATCATCATTTCCGTTATTTGTGTATATCTGAGGATATGTTACTTCGGCTGCAAACATTTTATATGCATCGTACTGTACATCAAAACCTTCGGTTGCTTCCTCTTTGAAACGTATGTAGGTATCGTCTGTAAGGCTATTTGCATTATTTGAAACAGTAAGATGCAATATATTGTTTAAAGATTTTGTTTTGTAAATATTATGAGAATTATGAACTCTTACATCGTTTGTACACTCAAGCGTTCCTGTTGTTTCTCCCGAACTGACCCTTACCCAGAATGCTTGCATGGGAGGAATATAACGGGTTGCTGATACAGTTCCTATTCCATCTGTTGTATAAGCGCCATAATTACCATTTGAACGCACATAATAAGCTCCATCAAGATGTGTTTTTGTCCAACCGGAAGTAGCATCCCAATCTATTGCACTTGGATATGGATTGCCTACTAAATTCCATCCGTGTTGTCCTCCGGGTGCAGTTCCTGTTCTTGTTAATCCTATTGAAAGGGATCCTGTATTTAATGTGCCACCTGTAATTGTTTTTGCTACATCTCCATCTCCTTGCCCATCAATATATTTCCTTGCATAGCCTTTTAATACCGACATGTTTTGCGGTGAATCATTTGTATAGCTAAACCATGCATTTTGAGTTTCATCTGCATAATATAGATTATTTGATGCTGAAGTAAATATTGATGATGATGCTGAAGCTACGGGTGAAGACACGTATTCCCAACGACTGCTACCATTGGTTTTTACCCAGCGTTCTACTTTAAAATCACCTGTTCCTGTTATGCTTCCTGTATTAAGTAAGCTCCCTATACTGCTTGCGTCAGATTTTATTGTAAACGTTCCGCTATTTGTAATGTTTCCGCTTGCGGTCAAAGCTTTTCCTGCATCAATAGTGATATTGGCTCCGCTACCAATTGAAAGCGTTTTACATAAAGCCGGAGAATCTGAAGCTGCCGTTACATGAGGTTGATTAGTAGGTATTGAGGATATATAAATGTTGTCGTTATCGGTTGGTACTAAAGGAGGATCCCAATTGCCGGCAACAGACCAGTCTGTAGATATTGAACCTGTCCAAGAATTAGATAAACTAAATCCAAAATTAGTTAAAGAGCTATTTTTACTTTGCCAAACATACGGACACCCTCCTGCTGACCAATTTCTCCTGTTACCCGTAAGCGTAGTGTTGGCACAAGCAAAACCTGTTGCTCCTGTGGCGCCGCATTGTTCCACTTCAACAATTAAACTTTTAGCAGGATCATAAATAAAACCAGAATCAAGAGTTATGGTCATCCATTGACCTGCCGTTCCGGATAAAGATACTGAAGTTTTTTTGTAAACTGTATCGAGTTCTCCTGTGTACCATCCCACATCCGGTAACCCAGTAATACTTGATTGCCCCATTTTTATTATAAAGTCGGCGTATGTATAAGGTCCCAAATTTGAATACAACATAAAAGAAATACTAATAATATTTCCCGCAGGTGCGGATGAGGGTTTATTAAAATCTCCAGCGAGGTAAAGCAACTGAACTTTTTTACCTACCGGAATATTAAACGGATATGAATTTCCTGTTCCCGTTGTATTATAGTTATAATATTGAGGTTGCGCATTTATTATATTTGTTCCTAAAAATGCACAAAAAAACAGGATTAACTTAATTGATTGTTTTGTATTCATATATGTATATAGGGTTAATGTAAAATATAAAAAATTTGAATTCTAATCATTTTTTAAAATATTGAAAATTATTTTGATCTCACAAATTTTACAATTAAAATTTGTGTTTTTTTAATAATTTACAAATATAATATTTTTTTAAATATAGAAA
>JAAXXA010000222.1 GCA_013334735.1 Bacteroidota bacterium | reverse complement strand
TAAGGTACGAGATTCTTTAACGGTGAGCAACCCGCCTCTTTTTTTCGTGCTTTAAAATGCACTGGTGGGATTATTGTGTTATCTGGAAAAATTTGTTTTTGGAAGTTTCAATATAGGATGTCCCCTAAGGGGCGAAGCCCCTCCGGTGATTTCCAAACGAGGACAGGCTGATCTGCGTTTTGCACTTTGTCAGGCGGCTTTGGTAGCCTCAACCAGCAACAGCCTGTTCAGTACCTGGTTTGCAAGCAAACTTCAGGGCAGAGAACGCGAAAAAGGGATCTATGCAATAGTGCGGGTTAAACTCGCAGCGAAGATGCTGGTAATAGCCTGGACTTTGATGAAGAAAAAAAAGATGTTTGCCTGTGAGCAGCTAAACAACAGCTGACAAACAGCTGAAAAGCTTGGGATTCGGCGGGAGTGCCTGTTCATAACTACGTTGAGGCTATGACCTCGTGCGGGACACTTAGGGCCTCTCACTCGAATCTCGTAACCTGGACAAAGGATGCTTAACAGCCGTTCATCAGCATGTCGAATACACGATAACGATAAGGTACGAGATTCCGCGAAAGTGAGCAACCCGCCTCTTTATTTTGTGCTGTGCTCAGCACCGGTGGGGTTATTGCTCAAACAGTAAAACTTTGTGTTTGGTGGTTTCAATATAGGATGTCCCCTAGGGGCGAAGCCCATAAGCACAGCGTGTGATGCTGATTCTGTAATGGAGAAGCCGCTCCCCGGATTCCGTTCATCATCCCGCTATTTCAGCTCCTCACATATTATGCTGACCGAACCTTTACTGTGAGCAATGAAAGAAATTAATACGGACTACTTCTCTTATTGAACAACGTCCCCTTGGGGCGAAGCACCATGCATAAATAAATAGAGATGCCCTTAATTAAATGACTTATCCTTATGTTTTTTTGTATCATTCTACAATTTTATTTTCATCACCAAATATATCATAATAAGCTTTAGTCAGGTCTGAAAGAATATTTTTTGTCCATAATAGTGAATATTCATTATCAACATCACCTACAATCAGTAATTGTTTAAATATCTCTTCTTGTTTTACAAGCATTCTAAGATATTTAGCCAAATTTATCGCTCTATAACTTTTCATAAACCTACCTGAAAAGCTTACACCCTCCTTATCAGTTATCATATTCGACATAGCTAAGACTTCATAATATTCAATCTCTTTAGATAACCTTAAATGATATGCGCCTCTTGGAGATATTGAAATACTAATACTTTCCTTTTCTAACAACTCATCAATATCATAGCCCTCCATTTGATCATCAGTAGTAAAACTAATACAATCCTTTAAAATCATAGACTTTAATGAGTTTTTCACTTCTTCTTTATCAAGATCATATATACTCTGTATATATTTAATGAAATCTACAACATGAATAACCTTTGACATTCTTTGATTCAAATGATATAATAGATAATACCGTATAAATGTATTCCATGAATTATCACTTTTATTGTTAAACACATTAATTATGAGTATATCTGCATCATTTTCATCATGAAATTTGTTATTTCTTAACATTAACGCATAAATGAATAACGAGTAAAACCTTATTTGCTTAACATGTTTATCATAATCCATAACCTCCCCAGAAAACGGATGACGAAATAATGGCATTGCGCTAAAATTGTTTATCATCAATCGAAGATAGACCCGAGAAATATAATTTGATATCAAATAGAGTGAAGATCTAACTTCTTCATTATTCTTTATTAATAAACATATCTGCTTTATTGATTTAAAAATATCTTCGGTTGTCAAATAAGAATTATCTCCTATTGCAATAATCGGATCAGATAAATTTTCAACATAAAATTTTTTTACATAATCAATTCTTTTATTAATTAACTCCGCATAATCCGGCAAACCCAATGTAACCGGAATAGGGACTAAAGCTTTGAAAAAAGGATTATTTTGAAACCCTTTGTTTGAATGCCTCAAGGGAATGATGAGTTGAGTATAATTTGCTTTCAGATAAAGCAAAACCTCAATCAACTTTTCGCGGCCAACACTTTTGTCAAAATGAAAATGTTGATCAATATTATCGACTATACTACAGATTTTTATACGTTTCTTAAGTAGCAACCAATTAACAATTGAACGATAATATATCTCAACGCCCGAATTCTCTATAATATATTTTTTAAAAGATATAGGCACATATTTATCTTTTTCATTTATTGTCTCATAAATAATTTTTTGTGCCGGAAAAACCTCTGAAAGCATCTCGTAACTTTCAACAATTTCATGTTCAGTCAATATTTGATTCACCAATAGCACCAACTTATTTTTTGCATCTGACAATATATATGTGCATTCTAAATCAGCATCCGTATATGCCACATACAAAAAATATATTTTTTTTCTTAAATCGATAAAAGCCTGATCCTCCGGAAATCTAATACACGTTAAATGCTTAAGATAAGTTGTCTTACCTTGGCCGATGTATGCAAAAAATAATATAGGATTTAAATTTGTATGATACATAAATTCGCTCAATCGCTCTATTGAAAGCTTTCGGAATTTTTCATTTTCTTCTCTAAATCCCATCACTGGCAAATTACATGCATATGATGCGATTGAATTTTCATCATACTTTCGCAAATAATTAACAGAAAAACATTCTTTCAATAGTTTCAAGTCATCATGTATATCCAAAGAATCTCGTAGATAGGTATTAATTGTCCCAAAAAAACCAGAAATAGTCCTTAAACTCATAGCTATAATTTGTTTATAAGGTTATAACAATAATTTTGTTTTTCATCAGGCTTTAACTTATTTACTTCATCTATATTGATTTTATTTTTATCTTTTTTTCTCAATACTGAATACAGTAAATATAACTCCATATACCTCGACTCACCATTTGAAAACAACAATAAACATTTTTTGAAATTCGTCAAATCATCATAACCTTTTACATAAAAATCATTTATTCTATTTAACAAAAAACCCAATACAACCCCTATTAATCCAGAAATAGCTGGAATTATATACTTATAACTTGCTTGTGATTGAGTTATATAACTAAGCATCATATCACAATAATTGCAACAGCATATATTAACCATATTTCATTAGCATTTTTATATAGCATAAAAAAGTTTGATTTCCATGTCATAGTTCTTTCAAATTAACTATCAGAAACCAATTATAATAAACTTTTGGCTCTTGGTAATTTTACATCCGAAATTACTGAGCATAGTTGTGAAGCTGAAGTGTTTTTCATGGAAACTACAAAACCGCTTTTTATGGTCAGCAAGGGTACTAGCCTGATATAGCAACTCAAATATGATAAAGTACTTTAATTATTTTAGCACTTGGAATGGCTATCGTATAAACGGGAATACTTTATGTTTGGTGGCTTCAATACAAGTCCTTTCACAATAGGCGAAGCCTCTTTCACTCTTTATACATTATTTTATAGCTATCTCCCTATATTATTCTTCAAAAGCCATATCAGTGGATTTATTACATTTATTGGAGTCAGAATTGAGGAAAGCTTTCCATCTTTTAGGTTTCCCGTTGAACTAACAAAGAAATATTTTACAAATTTAAACCTGTTTTTACAAACTGAAATAAGCCTATCTACTTCATTTAAAATACTTTTCTCAATACTAGCATCTTCGTTCAAAATATCAGCTTTTAAAAATATTATTGAAATAGGCTCAATTATCATTTTCCCATCGACCGATCCCTTTTTCTCTGCTAATATTTGTATAGCTGCTATTAAACCATTAATCTCGCTTCTAAATTGATCGATATTATTCAGATATTTTTCGGTGTCTACAGCAAGAAACACACCATCACTTTGTAATGCATACTCAAAATACTCTGTTTTATGCAACCAATTATCTTTCTGAGGATTAAATTCATCAATATTTTCACCAGCAAAGTCAGCAAATTCGATTTTAAATTTTTTAGGCAAACTCATAAAAAATACATTTGATTTCAATGTCGCATATGCTCTATAGAAAAACACCTGATTCACAGGAGTTCTTGGAAGCCAAACACCACATCTTAAGGTATCAATATCAGTCAACACTTTTTCTATTGTTTCGCTACCATACGGCGAAAAAGCAACAAAACCATCTCTACTTTTTTGCAACTCTTCATACAACATTGTTAAGTAAACTGTTTTTCCAACACCAGGAAAGCCCAAAAGAGATATTGTAATACTAGTAGGGTTTTTTATTAATGTCTGTACAACTTGAAGAGCTATGGTCACTATAGCTACAATAAGTGTTGATAACACCAAATAGTAAGATTTGTCATTAATTCCATTATCTAAATCAGATTTGGTAATCGAGATAACAATGGAACTCATTGCAATTGCGCTTGTCAAAAGCACAACAATTTGAGGGATATGCAGCTTTGCGTCTTTCATTAACTCAGGTTATATTTATATCTAAAACTGATCACTGTCGGGATTATTATCGACGTCAACAAAAAAGTACTATATTTAAACATACTTAACATTCCATAAAAATCATCTTTCTCCGGCATATAGATTTGGTCTGACTTAAGATTAAAAGCATTAGTTGCAGATAAATGTATTATATCTTTCAATTGTTTCGTAGCCTTAATATCCATATGAAATTTTAAAAATGATGTGCAAGCGAAAATAACAATAAATACCAAAGCAAACATTATCAATACATTTGCCAAATTATCACCTAAGGTTTCGTCAGATAGTTTATTTGCACTTTTTATCATGATTATACATAACAAACCCATAGACAACGACAATTCGCTTTCGTTGAAAAGCGCAATACCGAAAGACTTCGTATAAACAAAACGAAGAAATGCTCCTATGACAAAAGGAGTCAATGGTATAAGAATATTTCTTAAAACCCAATTTACAGTTTCTTTGTTTTGCATATATTTGTTGTTGCTATTTTATTTTACCAATAGCTTTCACACCGCATAACACGGGATTTCCATGCTAAGCAAGCTTTAATTATTGAGGCACGCGCTACTTAGGCAATAGTTCGATACCTTCTAAAACTTCTATACATACCCATACCGTCTACGACACCACTATTATGGAATAAATCTTAGTGCTTAGCTAGAAATTTTTACTGTGACATATTTCCTTGCGATGCGTTTTAGGAATCAGAAAAATAATGTGATAAAATATTGCAATTTACTCAGAATAAAGTAATTATCTATACTAATGAGTATAAAAAAAGTCTGCTATTCAGGATTTTTATGCGCTTATGCATGGTTTCTCGTGACTAAAGTGCTGTGATGAGAATTTAAATGGTGGATGGTGGATTTTAGATTTGAATTGAAACAGAATGGGTGTAGAAGGAACGGACAGGGAGTCTTCAGCTCAGTGCTGCGAGGGTGTGGAGTATCGCTTTGATCTGGGCTTTTTGGTGCTTTCGAGCTTTGTTTTTTCTTCGAGAATCCGGTTCAGGAGATTTGCTGCCGGTTCGTCGTTGGGGTCGGGGTTGGTGAGTTCGCCTTTGAATGCTTTGGCGAGGACGGACTGCTCGATTTTCTCAACTCGTTGTATGGCT
>JAAXXA010000826.1 GCA_013334735.1 Bacteroidota bacterium | reverse complement strand
TTATGAATACAAAAAGGTATAGAGGTATTCATAAAATGTGAAAATTTATCCCGTTTTTAATATAAGTTACTATCATAACGGATCACACGCTTTTATGTATTTATGTTAGCACAAAAGTAAAAAAAAATCTAATGTTTATATAGATGTTCTTTAAAAATACTTATTTCATTGTTGTCATAAACTTTTTCACCAAATTGATTAACAAAATCAATTAAATGTTTTTCTTTTGAACAAACTAAAATATAATCAGCGCCCTCTTTTATAAATTGAGGGATCATATTTAATGAATTTTCTGATGTTCCTTCAATGTTCCATCCCTTTCTGTTTAAAAAGTATAGCCCTCCATTTTGAGTAAGATCGGGAATTACAATAAATTTGGAAGCTGGAGGGATTTTTAAAATTTCTAATTGAGGTTTTATGTCTTTAAGTAAAAATCCTATTCTTGAAAAATTGTCGTTCCCATTTTCATAACGTTGATCCAATTTCTCTTTGCTGTAATTTATGCCTGATACAAGGATTATCAGAACGACCAATTTAGGAATGAAATTATTATAAATTTTGGGAAAAATATTTTTCAAGGTGTTAAATGCGTTAAGCAGAATAAATATTATTGAAGGTAAAAATGTTAAAAAATAATAATCATGGTCTTTGAACTGGCTGTAAAAAAGCATCAAAAAGGAGAGGCTTCCAAAGAATAAAATTATTGTTATAAGAGATAGGATTCTATCTGATTTGCGTATAAAAATGATTTGAAAAATGAATGCAATAAAAATTAAATGAAATGAAGAAAAATAAAAATATTTTGAATACCAATAGTTGTATATATAGCCCCAGATTACTGATATTTCCGATTTTGGCATATTCCATATTGGAAAAGCTTTTGTATTAAATGAAACAGAATGATACAGTTTGTTGTAATATATTACATAAAGATTCCATGAAGTTACAATACAAAAGCTTATCAATCCGAGAAGAATGTATTTTTTAATATCGTCAATAGAAATCTTATCATACTTTTTAACTATTATTAATTCAATTAATGCCAGTATTACTATAGTTAATGGATTAATGAAATAAGTTACTTTTATTAATCCAGATAATGTGAAAAAAATAAATGCTAAAATAAGCTGGATCTTATTTTTTTTGAAATAATTGTTGAAAAAGAAATACCATCCGATTAACGCAAAACCCAGCGCCCCCGCGTCAGGCAAAAAGTTAACAGTATAATAAATAAATACTGTTGATGAAAACAAAAGCAAGGAAAGTAAAATTGAATAAATAAAGCTATTAAGAATTTTACGGATAAATCGAAACATCAGGAAAACACCGGTCGAAACAATAAGTAAGTTAATAAGTTTGAGTAAAAATTCTTTTTCGCCAAAAATATTATACATTATTGCTGTTAAATAATAAATAATTGGAAACTCGCATACCGCCCTTCCTTCAACATTTTTAAGATTAAATAATTTGGGATTGAAAAATGAAAAACCTTCATTAAAATAATTAACCACAAATGAAAGACTATCAGTTTGTCTCATAAAATGTATTCCCTGTGGAGGTAGAAATAATATTTTAGGAATTCCTAAAAACAATAAAATACAAATCAAAAGTGAAATAAATATTGTGTTTTCTATATTACTTGAAAATTTATATGGAAATGTTATCGCGCAGCTGAGTCTCGTCAATCCAAAAATTATACTTGGACTATTGATGGGCGGCGCTGTAATCTACTGGTTCACCGGCGCTTCGACTCAGGCCGTTAC
>JAAXXA010000221.1 GCA_013334735.1 Bacteroidota bacterium | reverse complement strand
CGACTGTTGTAGAGAAAAGAAAAAAAGACAAAGAATTTGGGAAAATGGTTAAGAATTTTAAAAAAGATATTATGAAAAATAAATATAAAATTTAATCAAAATATTCTTAATTAACTGATGTTACGCAAAAGTACTGAATTTAAAATAGAGGTAAGTCCGCCATGGCGGAGAGCTGATTTTCCTGCAACATAGTGAAAGGAAAAGATAGTCGAAGACGACCGCTATATAGTCAGCCACTCTTCGACAAACCACGATTTTAGGACTATCTGTATTAATTGATAATTAAAATAATCGTGTCGGCTCTGAGTGACTTTTACAAATAAATATTAATTTGCGTAACATCAGTTAATTGATATGACCTTTTAGCATTATTTACTTTTTTAATATTTCGTCTTTTACTCCAATGAAAAATTTTACCAAACCCGAACTTATTGATAAAAATGAAGGCTATTTTTTTAAAGTTAAAGATGGGCTTCGATTGTTTATCTACGATTACCGTCCCAAAGAGAATTACAATTCTACAATATTCATAATTTCGGGTATTACAGGAATAAATCATAATAATGAAAAGGATATAATTGAACTTTTATCCGATAATAAGAACAGGGTTGTTGTGATACATCCTCGTGGTACCGGATATTCTGAGGGTAGGCGAGGGGATATTTCAAATTTCAAGTCTTTTATAAACGATTATTCAGAGATAATAACTAATGACAGGGATTATTGTTCGAAAGAACACAAAGTATTTCTTTTCGGTCATAGCATGTCAACATCGGTTCTTCTAGCGGTTGCAGACAATTTAAGTAATTTGAGCGGAGCAATACTTGTAAATCCGCCATATATTCAAAAAGCTGCTAAAGGGATGACTCCGGGTTTTGGTCAGTATATAAAATATGCTTTATATTTTATTTTTGCCAAGCATAATCCTGTTGTAAATATGGCAGGAACCCCGTCAAAAATAGAGAATGATGAGGACAGAAAAGAATCGGAACTGCGGGTGAATGATCCATTACTGGTAAAATATTTCAGTATGTATTATATGAATGAATCAAGAAAACTGATAAATTCAATGCTCGATTATTGTCGGAAAGCTGATTATCCCTTGCTACTCGTATATGGTATGAAAGATAATATTGTTGATAAAAAAGGATGTGATTTGATTTATGAAAATTGGAAACACAGTAACAAACAATATTTGCTAATAGAAAATGGTTCTCATGGAAAATCAACTTTATTGCAAGCAAAAGAAAAAATAATTAACTGGATAAAAAATAATTAAAAATTTGCACATAATTATGTACAAGAGAATAATAATTTTATTAATTTTTGCATTCGGATGTTGGATAGGATTATTCGCGCAGAAAAATAATACTTTATCTTCAATAGATAAGATCATGCTTAAAATACCTGATTCTTTGACTACCTCAACTCAGAGATTAGCAAGTTTTATAAACTCAAATTATTCAAATCAAAATGACAAGTCGCGAGCTGTATTTATTTGGATAGCAAAAAATATTCAATATGATTTAGATAATATGTTTGCTATAAATTTTTATCAAAATACCGATGAAGTTATTGATATAGTGCTAAAAACAAGAAAAGGTATATGTATGCACTTTGCTGAACTTTTCAGCGATGTTGCTAATAAAGTCGGAATTAAAAGTTATGTGGTTTCCGGTTATACAAAACAAAACGGTTTTGTAGAATATATACCTCATGCCTGGTGCGTTGCCAATATTGATTCAAGTTGGTATATGTTCGATCCGACCTGGGGTTCAGGATATGTTGAAAATTCACATTTTATTAAAACAATTAATAATTTTTATTTTAAAGCTCTACCTACAAAAATTATAAAATCGCACATGCCATTTGATCCAATGTGGCAATTTTTAAATCGTATTATTACTTGCCAGGAATTTTATGATGGAAAACTTCAGGAAAATGCCAAAAAGCCATACTTTAATTTCAGAGATACCTTGTTGTGCTACGAAAAACAATCAGAACTTGAACGATTAATTTCTTCAAGCAATAGAATTGAGAAAAATGGGGTGAAAAGTTCACTCGTTTTTGAAAAACTTGAACACAATAAAAGACAAATAGACTATTATCAAAAACAAATAGAGTATAAGAATAATAAACTTATTGCTGATCAATTTAACTCTGCTGCAAATTCCTATAATATAGGAGTAAACTCATTGAACATATTTATTAGTTATAAAAATAAGCAGTTTACTCCCCTCAAGCCTGATTCAGAAATAACTCAAATGATTGATACTGTTGAAGCCTCTTTTAAACTTTCAAGAGAACAATTAAGTAATATTGTGAATCCTGATACTAATACATTATCAATGATAACACAATTAAATAAATCAATCGACAATTCTTATGAAAACTTAAATGAACAAAAAGCATTCGTGGAAACGTACTGCAAGACTAAGAAATTTAACAGGAGAGCATTGTTTTATAAAAAATAGAAATGAATTCCGTATCAGATAAAAATGCCAATACCTTTATTGTAAAACTATTTTTGGTGAGGAAAAAGTAATAGAAATTATTTTACAATATTTGTTTTTGCAAGGAAATACTTCGCGAAAACCTTTTCAGGTAAGGCTTTTGTAAATTTTACAATCACAATTATAATTAAAAAAGAGAATAGAAGCCGGGCAATAAGCACTCCCGAATAATGCGCTCCCAGCGCCAGCATTAGTATAGTGTCTTCAATAAGACTATGGCAAAGCCCCATTAAAGCCATACAATAAAAAATATCGCGTTTATCAAGCTTTTTAGATTTTGATTCGTTTATAATTAGAACGCCTCCATATACCACGCCTAATGTAAGCCCAATGATAGCAATGGTTGTAACACCTTCGCCGATACCCATAAAACGCAAAACGGGACTTAGCAATTTTGTAATAATATCTATAACACCTATAGTTTTTAAAAATTTTGTCAAAAATAAAAGAGAAAAAATAAACAGCAGTATAATTCCATAATTCTTTAACTCGCCTACAATCCACGATTGTAAAGATGTGTCAACAATTATTTGTTTCTTAAATGTTATAACCGAAGGTTCCTGCAGAACATCAAATATCGTATAAATTAAATTTAATACCAGCGCCATCAAAAAAGCAAACCCCATGCGAAAAAAAAGCATAGTCATAAGTTTTATTCCTGCTTTTTTTGCAATTTGCAACTCTATAGGAAATGTATGAGCCACAAGCATCATAAGGCAAAGAGTGGTGGTTTGAGCTACAGTGAGATGAAAAGGTGGCGCCAAAGTAAGAAATGCCAGAATGCCTCCGAATAAATTTGTAATAATACAGGTACCCCACACAAGTCCCATTTCTCCAGGTAATCCAACTATTCTCATAAGAGGCGAAAGAGCTATCCCTATGTATTCAATGGCACCCGTTTCCTGTAAAATTTTAACTGCAATAGAAACAGGTATCATGATTTTGAACAACATGAAAGCCGCGCTCAGTGTGTCTTTTATAAGCTCTTTGAAAAATAATTTATACTTCATCCTTTAGAATATATAATCCGGCAAATGTATTATTTTTTTGAGAGTATTAGTGGAGTATTATAACTTTAGGCACTTTAATCCGCCTTGGCGGACTCCAAATTTTTAGGCACTTATTTATTAAAAATATGGTAACTACTCAGTCGATTTAAAATGTTAAAAACCACATACATGCCACAGATTCACAGATTAAATTAATTATTTTTATAGAATTTTCTCAAACAAAACTACCTTTGGTAGTTTTAAATCTGTGAATCTGTGGCTATTTATGGTAAATATAGTGGCTGAATAGTTTCAAAATATGTATTTTTGAAAATTAATATAAATATCTTATATGCGTATTTCTAAAAAAATTATCTTTTTTGTTTTTTCTCTTTTTTTGTTTTCAATATCATTATTTGCAATAAAAAATATTATTATTGACGAACTTGTGTTAACTAAAAAAACACCTTTGAACAATGAAATCCGGTGTTATAAAAAAGGAAATTCAGGTAAAAACATTTTACTTATCGGTTGTATTCACGGTGATGAAAAGGCAGGAATAATGTTATCAATACAAGTAATGAACAAAATTTTTTCTAAAAATATTATTAAAAATACGCTTCTTTGTATCCCTACGGCTAACCCTGATGGCAATATTTTAAATACCAGAACTAATTCTCATAAAATTGATATTAACCGTAATTTCCCTTCCTTGAATTGGGAATACCTGGATTCTTCAAAACTTAAAAAAGATAAAGTAATATTTTGGGGAGGAAAACAACCTTCTTCTGAAATGGAAACAAATTTCATTTTAAAAGTTGATAGCATCTATAATCCTTCTGCAATAATTATCCTGCATCAGTTTTTGAATTGTGTTGAATATGATGGCTTAGGACAAAGTCTTGCGGAATTTATCTCAAAACAAACAAAACAAGAATTACTTGATTATATAGGATATCCAACAAGTGGTTCAATAGGAAGTTATTTTGGCAATGATAAAAAAAAAGAAATAGTTACTATCGAAATTCCCGATAATCCTTCTGATTCGCTACAGCAAAATATCGTGAATGCCTTGGTAGAGGTTATAGAAAAAGGTTACTAATGTTATGTCAAATGTCAAGAATAATCAACATGCTAAAATATGGCAATCATTGTTGACTGTTGACTGCCGACTGCTAACTGCTAATTGCTAATTGCCGACTGTTTAAATGTTTTCAGTGATAATCTGTTCTTCTTTTATATCTTCATAAAATTTCGCCATCGTAACCTGCATATATGGAGCTAACCACAAGAACCCAATACCTAAGGTTAGAATACAAAGTAAAGCCCATCCGAAAAATCTAAGAATTAAATAAAAATATTTCAATTTGTATCCATCCATCATTTTTTTACTTTTATCAATTGCTTCCATTGCGCCAATTGTATTGTCGTCTGCAATAATAAAAAAAGTCATAGAATATGATAAAGCGGCTATTATTCCGGGTATTATCAACAAAATAGACCATAATATAACGAAAAGTATCATTAGCAAATAAGCGCCTAAAGAGGTTCCGAAATTATTAAACCCTTGAAATATTTGCTCAAATCTGGCATCCTGGTTTCTTGATAATGTTAAAGAAAAAATTGCTAAACCAAGAGTCATAGGTCCGCTAATAATTAACGAAAATAAAGAAATTGATATGGTCGTTTGAGGAGAAATTCTAAAAACCGTTTGAAGAGCGCCAATAATTATATAGTAAACAAGAAATGTCCCAATAGCCAAAGCCCATTTACCTTTTAGAGATTCCTTAGCCATGTTCATTAAAACGATATTTTCAGTTTTCATATTTTTATTATTTTTAACTTTATTAACTTTTAACTTTACAAACTTTATACCTCTATAACTTTACACCTCTATACCTTTATAAACTTTATATCTTCCCATTCACTAAATCAAGAATTACTTTTTCCAAAGATATTGTCTTTTCTTCAATTTCTTTACCTTTTGCAATAATATTATTTGCAAATTCTTTATCTTTTAAACCCGAAGCATTAATTTTTACATTAAGGAATGCCCCGAT
>JAAXXA010000825.1 GCA_013334735.1 Bacteroidota bacterium | reverse complement strand
AGAATGCAGCGCCACAAGTATTGACAGACCTATACGAATAGGAAAAATTCAAAGATTCTTAATGGAACATTCACAGAATCTTGATTTTGATTTTAAAACTGACGAGAAATTTGAAAAGAAAGAAAACGCTGTAGCTATTATTGGCTCGGGACCTGCAGGCCTAACTTGTGCGGCAGAATTAGCAAAAAGTGGTTATAAAGTTACGGTATTTGAATCAAAATCTGAAGCTGGTGGTGTTTTGAGATATGGAGTTCCCGAACACAGATTCCCGCTTGAATATCTTAAAAAAGAAATTCAACCAATAAAAGATTTAGGTGTTATTTTTAAATGTGATTCACCTGTTAACAGTGATTCTGCAGTAGAAGATCTTTTAAAAAACGGGTATGATGCAGTGTTCATAGCCACCGGGCTTTGGAAGCCAACCCGGTTAAATAATAAAAACATAAGCGGTGTTTATACTTCAACAGATTTTCTTTCATTAATGAGAGAGAATAAAGCTGAACAATTAAAAAATCATATTTCAGGCAAAACAGTTGCTGTTATAGGTGGCGGTTCCGTAGCTATTGATAGTATTGAAACAGCTCTAAAATTAGAAGCAAAAGATGTTTATCTGATTTACAGACGTTCATTTTTACAAATGCCTGCCGAAGAAGATGAAAAAATGCATATTTTAAATGCCGGCGCTCATCTGTTATTACTCAATCTACCTGTTGATTATATTGAGGAAAATGGCAAACTTAAGGGTGTTATTCTCAGAAGAACCGAACTTGGCAAGGAAGATAACGACGGAAGAAGAAAACCCGTTGAAGTTCCAAATTCAGATTGGACACTTAAAGTTGATACTATTATTGAAGCAATTGGTTCTAATGCTGAAGATAATTCAACAAAATTATATCCGTCAGTTAGCGTTGATAATAAAAATATAATTAAAATTAACCCTGAAAGTTGCGAAACCTCCGTTAAAGGAATATTTGCCGGCGGAGACATTGCTAATGGTCCATCCCTCATCATTAAAGCTGTTCGTGATGGAAAAAAAGCAGCTATTGCAATAAATGATTATTTAAACAATAGGAGTAAAAAAAATGAAAAATAAAATAGATTTATCGATAGAATTTTGCGGAGTCAAATTTAAAAATCCGTTTTTATTATCATCATCTCCTGTATCTAACAGCGCAGAAATGGTAGGTAGAGCTTTTGATGCCGGTTGGGCTGGAGTTGCATACAAAACTGTTGTTACCGACAGGCTGCCGATTATTCATCCTTCTCCCAGGATGAAAGATTACAGTTACCAGGATGAAAGACTGATCGGGTTGCAAAATGTTGAACAAACCTCTGATCGCGGACTTCAAGCCAATTTGAGGGATATGAAGTATTTAAAAAAGAACTGGCCTGATCATATTGTTATGGCAAGCATTATGGGTTTTTCAAATCAGGAGTGGGCTGACCTTGCAATTGCCGTTACTGAAGCGGGAGCCGATATAATTGAACTTAATTTTTCATGTCCACACATGACAGTAGAAGGAGCAGGCGCAAAAGTTGGTCAGGCAGAGCATTTGGTTCAGCAATTTACCGAAACCGTTCGTAAGGTTACAAATCTTCCTCTTGTTGCTAAAATGACTCCCAATATTACCGACATGAATGTTCCCGCTCTTTATGCAAAAAAAGGCGGTGCTAATGCTATATCTGCTATAAATACTGTTAAAGGATTATCAGGTGTTGATATTAATATTTTAGCTCCCAATTTGAATGTGTTTGGGAAAGGC
>JAAXXA010000220.1 GCA_013334735.1 Bacteroidota bacterium | reverse complement strand
AAAAGATACTGTTATTCACGAATAAATTTTACGCTTGCGTAACATCAGTTAATAATATGAAAAATATCAAGAAAAGATTTTTTTTCGTAACATCAACTGATAAATTTATATTAAAAATTGGTAAACAGAAAATCACTAATCAAACCGGATCGCGTTTATCGGACTTATTTTGGTTACAACATAAGAGGGAATTATCAGCAACATCATACATATAAGCAATGTTCCTGCATTAAGGATAATGATATGAATAATGTTTAAATTAATAGGTATCACTGAAACATAGTATGATTCCTGAGGCAGAGTAAAAATTCCAAACTGTTTTTGTAAAAGACAAAGAGTAATAGCAATAATATTTCCCCAAAACAAACCTTTACCAATAAGATTTATCGAAGTATAAAGGAATATCCTGCGAATACTAATATTTTTTACTCCCATTACTTTTAATATTCCAATCATATTTGTGCGCTCCAAAATAAGAATTAACAAAGTAGAAATAATGTTAATGGCAGAAACAAGAATCATCAGGGTTAAAATAATAATCACATTCAAATCCTGAAGTTTAAGCCAATCGAATATTTGAGGGTTTAATTGTTTGATATTTTTGGAATCAAGATCATAACCTATATTTTCATAAACAAATTCACTCATCTTATCAATATCATTATAGTCGTTTAAAAGAACTTCAAACCCTCCTACCTGATTTTTATTCCAATTTGCCAACGACTGAATTTGGGCAATATCTCCAATTACATATACTTTATCAAATTCTTCAAGTCCTGTTTCGTATATACCTGAAATTTTAAATTTCCGTCCTCTTGGCTGAGTTTGGTCAGAACTTATGAAATACATCCTCAGGGAATCGCCGGTTTTAAATTTCAAGCGTTTTGCAAGAAGTTTAGAAATAATTACATCTTTTGATTTAGCAGTATCATTTACTTTAAAAATAGTTCCATCAATCATTCTATTTTGAAAAAAAGACCAATCGTAATCGCTGCCTATACCTTTAAGCACAACACCTTCCATCTGATCATCCGTTTTAATAATACCGGCTTTAGTAGCATATATTTGAATATGTCTTATTCCCGGAACAGCTTTAAAAGAAGCATAAAAAGGCTGATTTTTATCAATTGGCTTAGCTTCCAACGATGAATTAGAATCGAATTTGCTTATTTGAATATGCGCCCCAAAACCTATAACTTTATTACGGATTTCATTTTGGAACCCTGTAACAATAGCGACAGAAATAATCATTACCGCAATACTCAAAGAAATACTTGCAATAGACACTCTAATTGCAGGTTTGGAAAGATTTCCCAACTCCTTAAATGAGAAAATACGCTTTGCGATGAATAGTTCTGTGTTCAAATTGGTTAATGGTTAATGGTTAATGGTTAATGGTTAATGGTTAATGGTTAATGGTTAATGGTTAATGGTTAATGGTTAATGGTTAATGGTTAATGGTTAATGGTTTGGGCTAAAGCCCATGTTTACTCTTTTTATAAGTCACCTTTTTAAATTATATTGTAAAGTGTAAATTCTAAAATGCAAATTTTAAATTTACACTTCTTGTATTTGCTAACAATTTGCATTTTGCAATTTTCATTTCGACAGGCTCAATGCATCGCAATTTAAATTTTGCATCCTTAAAAAAATCAGTAAAGTTTTCCCCATAGCAAGTATTTAGTGGGTGGTACTGGAATCGAACCAGCGACCTCTTGCCTGTCAAGCAAGCGCTCTGAACCAACTGAGCTAACCACCCTTAATTCAACAAAAGTATTAATTTTTGTGAAAATCAGATTAATTGAATTTGTTTTTTTAATTTTGATTTTTAAAAATAAGTCTTTAGCAACATAAAACGCCACAGATTATTCACTTATTTTTTGTTTTTATTTTGTGTTCATGAATCGCTTCGCTATGTTCACAGATTAAAATAATCAATTTTCTAAATTTATTTTATGTGAAATCTGTGGATGTATTTAAGTTGCAGAGTACTTTACAAATTGTTTACAAAAGAACTTTCGATGAAAAAACTTTTTCTTATAGCTTTAGTGTTAAATATTTTCATTAATGCAAACGCTCAACAAACGAAAAAACAAATTACACTAGATGACATCTGGATGTCGGGGATATTTTATCCAAGAACCATGGATGAGGTGGTTTCCATGAAAGACGGCGAACATTATTGCATGTTGGAAAATGACATTTTTATTAATGAATATGAATACAAAACAGGTTTAAAAAGCAGGACAATAGCACGCGCCAGTTTTTTGATTCCGGAAGGAGAAAGCGAAGGCATCACCATTGATGAATATTCTTTCAGCCCTGATGAAACAAAAATTTTAATTGCAACCAACACCGAAAAAATATACAGATATTCAACAATAAGCGATTATTATATATGGGATATCAGCAACTCTAAACTTAAAAAACTGACTAAAGACGGGAAACAAAGGCTTGCCTCATTTTCACCGGATGGTTCGAAAGTTGTTTTTTTAAGAGATAATAATATTTTTATTAAAAACCTTTCAACAGAAAAAGAAGAGCAAATAACCAACGATGGCTTAGTTAACAATATAATCAACGGTAGTTCCGACTGGGTTTACGAAGAAGAATTTGAAGTAAAGACAGCTTATTCATGGTCGCCTGATGGCTCTATGCTTGCTTTTTATCGTTTTGATGAAAGCAAAGTAAAAGAATTTGAAATGATGCTTTATGATAGTCTTTATCCTACTGTTTCAAAATTCAAATACCCTAAAGCAGGAGAAGATAATTCAATAGTAAGCATTCATGTTTACAACCTGAAAACAGGAAAAACACAAATAATGGATATAGGGCAGGAAAAGGATCAGTATATACCGCGAATCAAATGGACAGAAGAATCGAATATTCTATCAATACAACGGATGAACCGGCTTCAGAACAAGTTGGAAATTTTGCTGGCAGATGCCACAACCGGTGCATCTAAAATAATATATACCGAACAAAATAAATATTATATTGAAATTTCAAACAACCTTGAATTTCTGAAAAACAAGAAACAATTTATTTTTACGAGTGAAAAAGACGGTTATAATCATATTTATTTATATGATATTAATGGAAATCTTATTAAACAGCTGACATCAGGAAAATGGAATGTTATAGAAATTAAAGGTGTGAATGAGAAAGACCAAACAATTTATTTTATTTCTAATGAAGAATCACCGGCAGAAAAAGCATTGTATTCTGTAAAGCTTGATGGTACAGCCAAAAAGAAACTTTCCGCAAAAGAGGGAACAAACCAGGTTGAGTTTAGTGAAGGTTTCAAATATTATATAAATACCTATTCTAATTCGAACACGCCTCATTATGTAAGCATAAATAAGGCTGACGGAAAAGAATTAAAAATGCTTTACGACAATTCGGAAATTTCGACCGCGGAAAAAGAATATGGCTTTACACCCGTTGAATTTTTCAAGTTTAACACATCCGAAAATATCGAATTAAACGCATGGATGATTAAACCTCCTGATTTCGATGCCAATAAAAAATATCCTGTATTCATGTATGTTTACGGAGGTCCCGGTATTCAAACCGTTACAAATGAATGGGGATATTTTGATTTTGTATGGTTCGAAATGCTTGCTCAAAAAGGATATATCATTGTTTCTGTTGATAACAGAGGTACTGGAGGGAAAGGAGAAACTTTTAAAAAATGTACTTACGGACAGCTGGGTAAATTAGAAACTATTGATCAGATAGAAGCCGCAAAATATTTAGCCGGTTTAAATTATATAGATGCTTCACGTATCGGTATATTCGGATGGAGCTATGGCGGATATATGACTGCTCTCTGCCTTACAAAAGGCGCTGATTATTTCAAAACAGGAATTGCTGTTGCGCCTGTTACAAACTGGCGTTATTACGACAACATATATACTGAACGTTACATGGGGCTTCCAAAAGATAACGCAAGTGGATATGATGATAATTCGCCAATAAAATATGTAAGTAAATTAAAAGGAAATTTTTTACTAATTCATGGAACCGCAGATGATAACGTGCATTTTCAAAATTCAATTGAACTTGTTAAAGCATTGGTAAACGCGAATAAGCAATTTGACACTTTTTTCTATCCTAATAAAAATCACAGTATTTACGGAGGATATACAAGATATCATTTATATAAAAAATTGACAGATTATATTCTTGAAAAACTATAGAAATGGTTAATGGTTAATGGTTAATGGTTAATGGTTAATGGTTAATGGTTAATGGTTAATGGTTAATGGTTAATGGTTAATGATTAATGATTAATGGTTAATGGTCAATGATTAATGGTTAATGGTTAATGGTCAATGATTAATGGTTAATGGTTAATGGTTAATGGTCAATGATTAATGGTTAATGGTCAATGATTAATGGTTAATGGTCAATGATTAATGGTTAATGGTTGAGGAAATAAGAGTATGATGCGTCAAAATTTATAGAAATTAGAAATTTTCAACTTCTATTTATTACGAAAAAACAAGCTTTTTTTTATTTTCGTCTTTGTTTTTAAAAAAATATCATAACTTTGCTTAAACTTTATTATTATGAAAGATATTTTTGCGAAAATTTTGATATTTTATTCAGTTATTTTTTTTGCATTAACTGTAAAATCACAACCTGGCTGTCCGGGCATTGAAGCAGGAATAGATCAAACTATTACTTGTTATGATACCTGTACTAATCTTTTATCTACAGTATTTGCTACCGGTGCTACAACAAGCTATGATGTTTCATCAATTCCTTATGTTCCTCCTTTCCCATACAATAGCGGTACTGCTATAATGGTAGGAGAAGATGATGTGTGGTCGGATGTAATTAATTTACCTTTCAATTTTTGTTTTTTCGGAACAACATACGATAAGATAGTTGTGGGAGCTAATGGAATAGTATCATTCAACTCCGCACTCGCGGGGACTTATTGTGAATGGATGTTTTCAGATTCATGTCCTAATCCTAATCTTGTTGGAGGAGAAGTCGGGCCATTTATAATGGGAGTGTATCATGATATTAATCCGGCATATTTGTTTTCCTTAGGATTTATCTATCAGGGTGTGCTAGGAACTTATCCCTGCAGAACTTTTGTTGTGAATTATTATCACATATCTATGTTTGACTGTACATTCTCTATCGCGACACATCAAATCGTGTTATATGAAAGTACAAATACTATTGAAGTGTATGTTGAAAACGCTCCCTTATGCGACACATGGAATGACGGAAAAAAATTAATAGGAATACAAAATACCGCGGGAACACTTGGATATACCCCTCCCGGAAGAAATACCGGCGCATGGTCGGCAACAAACGAGGCATGGCGATTTACTCCAAATGGTACAGCAAACTATACCGTTTCATGGCTACAGGGGGGAAACGAAATAGCGACAGGAGATTCTGTTACAGTGTGTCCTGATGTTACTACTACTTATGTGGCTAAAGCAGTTTATACACCTTGCGATGCAACACCACCTATAACTGTTTTAGACTCAATAACCGTAAATGTTGACCATACATTTGCAGCAGCAGTAACACCTTTATCAGCAACCG
>JAAXXA010000824.1 GCA_013334735.1 Bacteroidota bacterium | reverse complement strand
AAAGTTTAAAGTATGTTTTTAACGATATAACACATACTGAAGTTCTTTAAACTTTTATATTTTACCACATATACACAATAGAAACATAGATTGCACATAGATTTACTTTTTATTTGCATCGGTAAATTTGAATATATAACTATGTGTTTTTATTATGAAACTATTGTGTCTATGTGGTAAAAAAGATGCAACTAATTAAAAATATATTTAATTTTATAAAAAAATGTTTTATCTTTGCTATTATTACTTTTATCGAAATAACACTTTATTAAATATTCAAAATACAACTAAATTTCAAACCACAAAACACCTCTTTATTTTTCTAAAAAACACCATTTATGGCAGCAAAAAAAAGTTTAAAACCCAAAACATCTAAAATAAAAGGGGATGCCAAGAACATTGTGGTAAAAGCTTTGAAAGAAAAATCCGTCAAATCGTCTTATTTTAATGAAAATAGCGCCGTAAATTTCCCCATAGTTGGTATCGGGGCTTCAGCCGGCGGTTTGGAAGCATTGGAATTGTTTTTCGGAAATATGCCAAAAGACAAGGGGATGGCATTTGTTGTAATTCAACACCTCGACCCAAACCATGTAGGCATTATGCCGGAGCTGTTGCAACGAATTACTAATATGAAAGTAATGCAGGCTAGCGACAATCTTAAAGTGAAACCAAATTGTGTTTATGTAATTCCGCCCAACAAAAGTATGTCGATTCTGAATGGAGCGCTGCATTTGTTCGAGCCAGTTGAATTACGCGGATTACGATTACCTATTGATATTTTCTTCCGTTCATTGGCAAACGACAAACAGGATAAAAGTATAGGTATTATCCTTTCGGGTATGGGCTCTGATGGCAGCCTTGGGCTGAAAGCAATAAAAGAAAAAAATGGAGTAGTACTGGTACAAGATCCTGCAACAGCCAAATTCGATGGCATGCCCCATAGCGCGATAGAAGCGGTAATTGCGGATATTGTAGCTGCTGCTGAAGAATTGCCTGCCAAACTTATAGCTTTCCTTAATTTTATTCCGGTAGTTACGGCAGATCCGGTAATTGATGACAAAATAAAAAGCAACCTCGATAAAATTATAATCCTCTTACGTGAACAGTCAGGGCACGACTTTTCTTTGTATAAAAAAAATACTTTATTTCGTCGTATCGAAAGACGCAAGGGTATTCATCAAATAGAAAAGATAAATAATTATGTGCGTTTTTTGCAGGAAAATCCTAAAGAAGTTGATATACTTTTCAAAGAGCTGCTTATTGGTGTTACCAGCTTTTTCCGCGATACTGCCGTTTGGGAAAAGCTTAAAGAAAATTTTTTGCCTCAGCTGATGAACGAATTACCTGACGGATATATTCTGCGCGCATGGGTAACAGGCTGTTCAACAGGAGAAGAAGCTTATTCTTTGGCAATTATTTTTAAAGAAGCTTTGGATAAAATTAAAAAAAATAAAAACTTAAATTTACAGATATTTGCAACCGATCTCGACAATGATGCAATTGAAATAGCTCGAAGAGGCGTTTTCTCAAAAAACATTACATCCGACGTTTCACAAGAACGACTCAGCCGTTTTTTTAGTGTTGACGGTGAAAACTACCGCGTAAATACTAGTATTCGTGAAATGATAGTGTTTGCGCCCTTAAATATCATTAAAGACCCGCCCTTTACAAAATTAGACATTCTTACCTGTCGCAATATGATGATATACATGGAACCAGAATTACAAAAAAAATTAATAACACTGTTCAATTACAGCCTGAATCAGGA
>JAAXXA010000823.1 GCA_013334735.1 Bacteroidota bacterium | reverse complement strand
GCTCCTGTTGTTGTGACAAAATTTGAAATGGGCGCAAAGGAAATTGAAGTTGATGCTGTTGCAGAAAATGGGGAGGTTTTAATTTATGCAATTGCGGAACACGTGGAAAATGCCGGAGTCCACAGCGGTGACGCGACCATTGTTTTGCCGCCGCAAAAATTGTATTTGGAAACGATCAAGCGCGTGAGGATGATTACAAAAAAAATTGCAAAAGCATTGAAGATCAGCGGGCCGTTTAATATTCAATTTCTTGCGGTAAATAATTTTATAAAAGTGAAAACAACTTTATTAAATGCTTGTATTGAAATTTATAGTTTTCACTGTTTAGTTAAAAATTCATAAACAAAATTTTTTTAATGAGAAAAAAATATAATTTCGCCACTTATTAGACCTTAATATAATAAAAATTAACGCAATTCTATTTGGTAATCAGTAAAAAATTGTAATCAGTAATCATTAAGCTACCAATTAATAATTACAGACAACCGACCACCGATTACCGAATACCGATTACCGAATACGATTACATGTTTATAAAAAAACAAAAATGATTACACTATTTAAAAAAGAAGTTAAAATTTTTTTAAGCTCATTAATAGGGTATATTGTTATAACAGTATTCCTTCTTGTTAATGGTCTTTTTTTGTGGATTTTTCCTCTCGATTTTAATATTTTAGATAATGGATATGCTAACTTAGACGGGCTTTTTGTGCTTACACCTTTTGTATTTATGTTTCTTATTCCGGCTATCACAATGCGCTCTTTTGCCGAAGAAAAACGTTCCGGCACAATTGAAATGCTTTTAACTAAACCTCTTAGCGATTTGCAAATTGTTATGGCTAAATTTTTTGCCGGAGTTGTACTTGTTCTATTTTCGCTTATACCTACTTTAATATATTATATTTCGGTTTATTATCTCGGTAGTGTTAAAGGAAATCTCGATTCAGGTGGTATTTGGGGATCTTATATCGGACTTATTTTTCTCGGATCGGCATTTGTTGCAATCGGTGTATTTTCTTCTGCTATTACCGATAATCAAATTATTTCTTTCATAGTATCATTATTCCTTTGTAGTTTTTTATATCTCGGATTTGAATTTATATACTCTCTTAGCGTGTTTGGGAAATTGGATCTGTTTATCCAGTCTCTCGGAATAAATGCGCATTATGCTTCTATAAGCCGTGGTGTTATTGATACGCGGGATGTTATTTATTTTTTAAGCCTTATATCTATATTTATTTTATTAAGTAAAATATCATTGGAAAGCAGAAAATGGTAAAACAAAAAAATAATATCAAAGGTGAAGTTCCTGTTTCATCGCGCAAAAATTGGCTTAAACGTAATAACATTATCCAATTAATTTTCGGTTTTTCTATTATCCTATTCATAAATATTATAGGGCACTTTTTATTTACCCGTACCGACCTTACTTCCGAAAAAAGATACACTTTATCAGATGCTACAAAAAAAATTCTTAAAAATCTTGATGATATAGTTTATTTTAAAATTTATCTGGAAGGAGATTTTCCCGGAGCGCCCGGTTTTAAACAATTACGTAACGAAACCCGCGAAATTCTTAATCAGTTCAGGGCATATTCCGATAATATTCAATACGAATTTATTAACCCTTCTGAAAGCGCCGACAAAAAAGAAGTTAAAAACCTTTATCAACAACTTGTTACTAAAGGGCTCCAGCCGACAAATATACAGGTTCAAACTACCGAAAGTTCCAGTCAGCAAATTATTTTTCCCGGAGCTATTGCTACATAC
>JAAXXA010000219.1 GCA_013334735.1 Bacteroidota bacterium | reverse complement strand
CAGAAATTTTCCCATTTCAATAATAAATTCTCTCGAAGAATAAGGTTTAGGCTCAATGCTGTTTGCAATTTTACCAATAGTATCATCACAAATTCTAAGGTCGTCTTCGTCAATATAAGTATCATAAATTCTATCAATCGAAAGATCGCGAAGCTCGTTATCATTAATAAAAGGGGTTCCCTTGTAATGTCTGAAACCTAAGGCTTCAAAGAAATCCTGATCAACAATATTAGCGCCTGTAGAAACAATTGCATCAACCATATTGTTTTTAATCATGTCAACAATTACCATTTTCAAGCCTGCAGAAATAAGAGATCCTGCAAGTGTAAGAAATACGACACAATCTTTATCTTTCTGCATCATATCGAAAATTTTTGCTCCACGAGCAAGGTTTCTTGCCTGAAAAGCCATTTCGTTCATTGCATCAACCATTGGAACCACATTGTACTTTTTAATATCAAGATGCTCGATTTTTTCTTTTAATAATTCTCTTTTTTCCATTTTATTTTAATAAAAAATTTGTTTGCGCAAATGTAGGTGAAAAATTTATAACTACAAAGCCGAATAATTGGAAAGCTGATTAGCCATGACGGAGCATTCCACCTCCTACTCTATTGATTTGATGATTATTAAAAATATTTTTTATTTTATTTATGTATATTCATATAATAATATTATATTTGCCTTTCAGTTAAAATAAAATCAAACAAAATTAAAATAAACAATTTAATCATTTAAAATTAATCAATTATGAAAAAAACACTTTTACTTTTTGGGATTGCAATTTTACTTTCCGTTTCTGCAATTTCGCAGGTTTTTACAAGCGGTTTTGAAAACTGGACAACTACAGCGCCTATTAAACCAACGGATTGGGTAGGTACAAAAACAAGTTTAGGTTCTGACAGTATTTTTCAGGTAACTACCGGCGCTCATGGTGGTACTTATGCTTGCAAACTACAAAATCGCACAAGTACACATAAAAGATTTACAACTCAAGCTGTAGCTATTACAGCAGGAAAATCATATACTATTACTTTTTGGGCTAAAGGACATGGAGAAATCCGTACTTCATACTGGAAAGGCGCAGGAAGTGGCGGCGATCAATATGGTGCATACAATGCTTATATAATTGTTAATTCTGACACATGGGCTTTACAAACACAAACTGTTGCAGTTGATACTACATCTGCATTAGCTGAATTTATATTATCTATAAGAAATACCAATGCTGATAAAGATCACCTACAAGTAGATGATGTAACTATAAGTGAAGCTACTACAAGTACTGTTACCATTCATGATATTCAATATTCGACAGATGTTACCGGTGTTTCTCCTTTAGCCGGACAGGTGGTTACTACATCAGGTATCGTAACTGGTAAATATCATTATGGTTATTTTATTCAGGACGGAACAGGACAATGGAACGGAATTTTTGTACTAGATTCAGTTCATACTGTTAGCTTAGGTGACAGCGTAACACTTACAGGTAGTGTTTATGAATATTATACTTTTACAGAGTTAAAAAACATTACTGCTTTTACAGTTAATAGTTCAAGCAATACTTTACCTACACCATTAGTTGTTACAGGCGCTACTTTTGAAACAGAAGGTAACGAAGGTATTCTTGTAAAATTAAACGATGCAGAATGTGTTAAAGTTAATGCAGGTTATGGAATGTGGAAAGTAGATGATGGTACTGATTCAACCAAAATTCACAATTTACTTTATGCTTTTGTTCCTACTCTTGGAACGCATTATGACATTACAGGACCTACTTATTATTCTTATAACGAGTACCGTATTGAACCAAGAGATGCAAATGATGTACAAATATCTACAGGTATTAATGAATTTAAACAAGCTGCAATTAGTGTTTATCCTAATCCTGCTACCAGCAATATTTATATAAATAATATCAGCGGAGTGAATATAATAAAGATTTCCAATATTCTTGGAGAAACTATCCAAAACATTAATATATCAGGTAACAATACTGATGTAAATGTAAATTCTTTACCTAATGGTTTATATTTTATAACATTGCTTAATGATAATGGCATTGTTGCTACCAAAAAGTTTGTAAAACAATAAACTTACAAATCATGTTAAAAAAAATCCCCGGTTTCCCGGGGATTTTTTTTTGCGATAACGATAAACTTTCTACAGATGTCCGTAAAAAAACATTAACTTCAAACGCTATTTTGTTATGCAAGCGCCAGTGGTACCACAAAATGGAGTTCCATTGTTGCTTGCATAACCGGAGCAGAATTTTGAAGTTGGTGCAATATCCGTGCATACTCCATTTGTACGTGTAGAATTAATCGTATTATTTCCATAATTACCGCAGCTACCTCTTGCCCACATAACACCATCGGTAACATAAGAAGTACAGCCTGATTCAATATAACTACTGCCTGTGCATCCGGCGGAAGTATAAATGATTGTAATATTAGAGTAGCTATCGGCGCATTCCCCCTCTTGCATGTGATGAATGCCGCCTGTAGAAAGCCAATATCCCCAACCACTACAGTGAGTTAAAGTACCTAAATTATAGCTTGGAAAAGAAGCATAAGCTAATGGTCCTAATAAAGTAGTTCCATCAGATTTATAAACATTTAATTGAGACCCTCCTGCAGCATCCACATAAGCTTTTGTTGCTGCATCTGCCGCAGCAGTAGGCGCATCAAGATTGGTTAAATGGTTTGTCCAGTTTGGAGCAGAAGATCCGTTTGAAACTAAAACCTGTCCTGCAACTCCTGTTGATGAAAAATCGTAAGCAGTACCGGTTCCATAAGCGACAGCGCCTGCCAATGGAGTTGCTGTTGAAGTATTAGTTCCTCCATTTTCTATCGAAACCGGTGTTGATAGCGAAACGGTTCCAGTATTTGTTATGGTTCCACCTGTTAAACCTGTACCGGTAGCAATAGAAGTTACGGTTCCTTCAGAATTTGCATCTGCTCTCCATGCAGGATTGCCTGATGCGTCTGTTTTCCAAACCATACTGTTATTTGAACCTCCTGCGAGAACAACTCCATCGCTCAACTGAGAATTGGTAGCTACAGATATTGCAGGTGTTGTTGTACTTGTGGCTACCGAAATTGGCGGCGTTCCTGTTACAGAAGTAACTGCAGTTCCGGATATAAGACGTACCCATACAGGTGAAACTGCTGTTCCTGAATTATAATAATATCCAGATCCTGCGCCACCTGTAATACTTTCATTAGTATTATACACAAGGAGGCTTGTAGCGGGGGTGGCAATTGTAGCTCCATCTGTAGTACTTATAAGAGCCACACGTGGAATTAGCAGCCCTTTTGTGTCACTTGTACCGTTACCTATTTCGAGCAAAGCAGAAACATCGGCTTCTTTACCAGTATTGTTAACACCTATGCCCTGAGCAGATAAATTAATGTAAAAGGTAATGTTTAATACTACTATAGCGTAGTAAAATACAAATAAAAATACTGATTTTTTTCTCATAGTGTTGTTATTTTGTTATTTATAAACATACAACTGTAAAAATAATATTTTTCGAATAAAAAAATTATTTTTTAAAATAAAAAAAAGCCATTCCTCTAATCGGAAAAGCTTTTTTTTTGTAATATCAGTAAATATTTAATATCCGAAAACATCTTCAAGTTTCAGATATTTTACTTTTCCATATTTTTTAAGTAATTTAAAGTCCAGAATTTTTTTATCAGCAAGAATAAGTGTTGTATGCGGTTTGTCTTTCAGGTTTTTTTCTTCAAAAGCCTTAATATCTGCAAAAGTAAGTTTTGGCAATTGAGTAAAAACATCTTTACGAATATCGTAATTCAAACCCAACTTTCGTGCTGATTCATAGCTATATAACACATCCGATTTAGTAATTCTTTCGGTACGCATTTGCTGAATAATTGAACTTTTAGCAATTTCAAATGATTTTTCTGCTTCTGGCATTTTATTCATCAGGTCGAGTAATCCATTCATAGCCTCGGCAAGTTTATCGGTTTGAGTGCCAATATATGAAAAGCTATAATAATACCTGTCTAAATATTTTGGTTTTGAATAAACGGATTGAGCAGTATAAGCCAGAGCTCTCGCCTCTCTCAACTCCTGAAAAACTATAGAATTCATACTACCTCCAAAATATTCGTTAAAAAGGTTAACAGTTGCTTCAGTGCTTTTATCATAGAGCCCTCCTCTGTTAAGCATAAATATGTCGGCTTGTTTCATGGCAAAATCAACATGATAAATTATATTTTTATCAGTAGGCTGCTGTACAAATTTTGTAGCTAGAGGAACAGCAGTAAGCACAGCAGGAACTTTGTGATATATGTTTACAAGATTAATTATTTCATCTTTGGAGTGACTGCCATAGTATAGGATATGATGTTCATAAGAATTAGCTTCTTTAATAATAGCTACAAGTTCCTCGGGAGTAAGAGTTTTGAGTTCAGCTTCGGATAACTTGTTTTTAAATGGTCCGTTAGGTCCCCAAATACCATAGCTGCGTAAAGCCATTTGAATATTTTGCTTATTAAGTTTAGCATCTTTACGTTTTTTAATAATATCACTTATAAAATTATCTAAAGAAGCTTTATCTGCTTTTGGTTCTGAAAGAATGCTTTCAAATAATTCAAAAGCTCTATCAATATTTTCACTTAAACCGGATATATTCAAATATGTTTCTTCATCACCTACTGAAATTTTGTAAGTACATGCTATTTTATAAAATTCCTGTTTTATTTCTTCAGCTGTGTATTTGGAGGTACCCAGATATTCGAGGTATTTTAAAGCAATTCCCCACTTTTTACTGTTGTTATTCCCCATTTTAAAAACATAAATCAAATCAAATGTTTTATTTTCGGTATTTTCCTTATATAAAAGTTCTATATTGCTCTTAGCCTTCAATGTTGCAATATCTTTCGAATAATCAAGAAATACAGGCTCAACATCAGGCACTTTGCTACTTTCAATAGTTTTATAAAAAGTCGATTGATCAGTTCTGTTTATTTTAATAGGAGTAATTTTTGGTTTTTTAATTTTAACTATACTTTTGTCTGTGCCGGTTTTTTTATATACTACAACATAATTTTTTTCAGTAAAATTAGCTTTGGCAAAATCAATTACCTCCTGCTTTGTAATTTTTGAAAGTCTTTCGAAAAGGGTAACTTTATTTTCCCATGGGATACCCATAACAAAAGCATTTACAAATGCCGATGCTCTTGAATTATTATCTTCATAGCTTTTCATTTGCATTAATTTCAAATCATTTATTATAGCAGGTATTAGCCAGTCCGTAAATTCACCTTTTTTAATTAATTCAACCTGTTCAAGTAATAAATCTTTTACTTCTTGGAGTGTCTGATTTTCTTTAGGTTTTCCGGAAAGTAATTCCAATGAATAATCTTTTAGCTCCCATACACCTGATGTTGCGCTCAAAACTTTTTGTTTCTGAACAAGATTCAAATCAATTAAACCGGCGGTACTATTTGACAGAATCATATCCAACAACATTAGTATATCGCTGTCTTTAGAGCCTGCTCCTTTAAAGCGAAATGCAATATTTATATTTTCGGAATCGGGTCCTTCAACTTCTTTTATTATAGGTGAAGTA
>JAAXXA010000822.1 GCA_013334735.1 Bacteroidota bacterium | reverse complement strand
AAATGAAATTTCTCTCACTTATGGAATGGTACAAAAAGGAGAACGTATAATTTCGAAGGGAGAACTTGTTACTGCTGATAAATATCAGGTGATTGAATCATTAAAAAAAGAATATGAAACACAACTTGGCGCTTCTTCAAAATATTACAAGATACTTATTGGACAGATTCTTCTTATTTGTATTTCTATTAGTGTTTTACTACTGTTTCTATTGACTTATAGAAATGATGTACTTGCCGACAATAAAAAAGTTTTCTTTATTCTGATGAATATTTATTTCATGGTTCTGATAACAAGTACCGTGTTAAAAATAGATGCAATATATTTATATATTGTTCCATTATGTATAATCCCCGTTATCATCAGAGTTTTCTTTGATACTCGACTTGCGCTTTTTGTTCACCTTGTAACAATAATAATTATTGGTTTTATTGTGCCCAACAGTTTTGAATTTATTTTTATCCAACTTATTACAGGTATTATTGCAATTATGAGTGTTGTTAACCTCCGAAAACGTTCGCAATTTTTTCATACCACATTGTTGATCTTTGCAACGTATTCCGCTACATATACAGGTATAACATTGATGCAGGACGGTAGCCTAGCTGATATAAACATTAATATTTATTTTTTATTTGCTTGTAGTTCGCTACTGATATTATTTTCTTATCCATTAATTTTTCTATATGAAAAATTATTTGGCTTTGTAACAAGTGTATCTTTAATGGAATTGTCCGACATTAATAGCAAATTGCTTCGCGCTCTTTCAACAAAAGCGCCGGCAACTTTTCAGCATTCATTACAAGTTGCCAATATTGCCGAAGAAGCTGTTTACGGAATTAATGGCAACTCGCTCCTCGTCAGAGTTGGCGCATTGTATCATGATATTGGCAAAATGGATATGCCAAATTATTTTATTGAAAATCAAAGAAACGGAATTAATCCGCACGAAGATTATTCTTCCGATGAAAGCGCAGAGATAATTATCAGTCATGTTATTAAAGGCATAGAGCTTGCTAAAAAATACAATCTTCCCGAGCAGGTAATTGATTTTATACGTACTCATCATGGTACCAGAAAAACACTTTACTTTTACACTCAATTTATTAAAAATAACCCCGATGAGCTTGTTGATGAAAGTAAGTTTACTTATCATGGTCCAATTCCTTTTTCAAAAGAAACTGCTGTTTTAATGATGGCAGACGCAGTGGAAGCTGCTTCACGTACACTTAAAAAAACTGATGAAAAATCTATTAACACTTTAGTTGAAGATATTATTGATACTCAAATTGCACAGCAGCAGTTTGTAAATTCCGATATTACTTTTCGTGATATAACTATAATTAAAAAAATAATTAAGAAAAAATTACTAAATATGTTTCATGTAAGGATTGATTATCCTGCTTGATATGTAATAAAAATGTAATAGTTTTTGTACAAGTAATCAGTATTCGGTAAACAGTAAGCGGAAGTTTACCGATTACAATTTTTTTTACTGAAAACCTAAATTTTAAAGAGAATAAATATAATTTCAAAACAATATTACTTAATAGTGTTACTGCCAAAATGACTGCAAATAATGTCAACCCCCCCGTAATTCCGGTTGCCAAAAAAGCCACTGCCATCATTGTGGGAATAAAAATCCCATATCCCGACACTCCCACTACATAATGAAGAAATGAAACCAAGGTCGCCACCAAGGGTAACAGTAACAATAGTACTATTGTATTTTCCGGAACTCCTCTATTTATAGCTTGTGAAATCAAATAGCTG
>JAAXXA010000821.1 GCA_013334735.1 Bacteroidota bacterium | reverse complement strand
CGGAGGAGGTAATGCTTTTATATTTCATTTAAACAACATCTTGCTACATATTGCAAACTCAATCTTAGTATATATATTGATAAGAAAAATTTCACCTAAAAACGCTGTGGTTGCTTTGATCACTGCTGCTTTTTTTGCTGTTCATCCTATGCACGTTGAATCGGTGGCATGGGTTTCGGAAAGAAAAGATGTTTTGTACTCTTTTTTCTTCCTGCTTTCGTTAATAATTTATTGCAATTATTTAAAACTGCAAAAAACAAAACTTTTAATATTTTCAGCTATGTTTTTTGTGCTGTCGTGTTTGAGTAAGTCAGCAGCAGTAGTGTTGCCATTGGTTATGCTTCTTTTAGATTATTACAACAACCGGAAATTCAGCAAGAAAAGTATAATTGAAAAGATTCCTTTTTTCGTAATTTCATTAATATTTGGATTTATCGCCTTACATTCTCAGGAGGGAGCTGTCGAAAATATGGCGCCCGGTATGTCGTTTGTTCAACATATTTCGATAGTGTTTTATTCATTTATGATCTATATATTTAAAGCTTTTATTCCTGTGCATCTGTCGGCAATTTATCCTTACCCTATTGAATTGGAAAATGCAGGTACGCTTCCGAAAATATATTATCTTTCAATTTTATGTGTCGGATTGTTGTTGTATTTCGTGTGGTATTCTCGCAAATGGGGCAAAAATATTATTTTTGGATTTCTATTTTTTGTAATAACAATAATTCTTGTACTTCAGTTTGTATTGGTAGGAGCCATGTCCATGGCTGATCGCTATACTTATATTCCTTACATCGGAATATTTTTTATAATTGGAAAACTATTCGAAAAATTATCTGAAAAAGGAAAATTAAATTATAAAAAATATTTTATAACAATACTTGCATTTGTCTTTATGGCATTCTCGGCTATCACTTACGGACGCGTAAAAATATGGGAAAATGACGACACGCTTTTTTCGGATGTTATTAAAAAATATCCTGATGGAGGTAGCACACAATACCTGAACAGAGGGGCTTTCTATATGTATTATTATGCAGCGAAGGTTTACAAAGATGATAGTGTTAAAAGGGAAATTTATAAAAAAAAGGCTATTTCAGATTTCCAAAATTCGTTAAAATTTAAAATAACAGTAAATGATATGGTTTTGGTATATAGTATTATTGGAAAAGATAAAGGCGATAAGGGTGATTTTGCAGGTGCAATAAATTATTTGAATGAAGCAATTAAATTTGATAATAATTATTTAACAGCATACAATGATAGGGCTTGCGCGAAATGTATGTTGAAAGATTATGAGGGGGCGCTTAAAGATTATAATAAAGTAATCGAATTAAATCAAAAAGACGCTTTAGCTTATTTTAACAGAGGTACTACTAAAGATCAATTGCATGATTATACCGGCGCCATTAATGATTTTGACAATGCAATTAAGATTGACAAAAAATATGTTAATGCTTATTTTAACAGGGGTACTGCAAAATTTAAGTTAAAAGATTATGATGGCGCTTATGAAGATTATAATAAAGTTATCGCTTTAAATCCGAAAGATTCAGATGCAATAAGAAATAGGGATATAGTTAAGCCTCTATTGAAAAATGTTAAGAAATAGTGAAACTATTCAGGCGAATAGAACGCTGATGACGCAGATTATTTATGATTAAATATGATTTTTATTTTTAATAACTTATGTTACGCAAATATAATAAAAAAGAGATTCCTCATTCCGAACGATAGTGAGGAATCTCTTTAAAAAGATACTGTTATTAATA
>JAAXXA010000820.1 GCA_013334735.1 Bacteroidota bacterium | reverse complement strand
TGTTCATTTTGCCATTTTCTTTCAGCATCTACTGATTTACCTGCATAATTCACGGCTAATAAAGCATATACCGCAGCTCCAAGTGAATGGTCCGACATGTGAGCCGTAGCAACTGCTTGTCCTGCAGCACGGGCTATTGCTTTTGAAGTAGGGTTTAAAGATTCGTTTGCCAAAGCAATTGCTCCAAATGCTGCATTTCTCGCGTCACCAACTGTAACGTTTCCTTTCTCCCATTCTTTAGCTATCAATATCGCATTTTTTAATCTGTCGTCTAATTTTTCACCCAAAAGTGGTAATATATGTTCCACGCAACCATACGCCCATTTAATTAATTGCTTATGCTGCTCCTTTTTAAGAGATCCACCACGATGTTCAGCTACAAATCTTTTATCTCGCATATTTTTCATTTAATAATTCAGGGCTATCCCGGTTGCGTCATTTTACAAATAGTCCGAAAAATGCACTAAATATATTGTGTATCGCCGATATGTCAAGACAGACCGGCATAAACCAATGTAAATTTATAAAATAGCATTAGACTATTTATGCGAATCAAGAGTTGAGTAATATTTTTTTTGCAATAAAAAACTCAAAAATCCAGTCATGGTGAGCGTAGTCGAACCATGACTACTAAATCACCCTTCGACTACGCTCAGGGTGACTTTGAAAGCGACTACGCTTATAGAAACTGATAATATGACACTTAGAATATTTAATTTCAACACTTGATTCGCATTATTTTATAAATACAATTGGTATAACAACATTTTTTTTAATTTTGTCTGAATATCACGCTTCAAATATATAATATTTTAATTATGAACGATAAAGTTAATAAAACAAAATTATTTACTGAATTTCCGCCAGTTTCGACAAAGGATTGGGAAGAAAAAATTAATACTGATCTCAAAGGCGCCGATTATGAAAAAAAATTGGTCTGGAAAACAACCGAAGGCATATCTTTAAAACCATATTACAGGGCTGAAGACCTTGAAAAACTTGACTATTTGAATGTTTCCCCATCGGAATATCCTTATACACGAGGGAATAAAAAAGATAATAATAATTGGGAAATCCGACAGGACATAGTAGAATCTAATCCCGAAGAAGCCAATAAAATAGCCATAAATGCAATTTCAAGAGGTGCAGAAGCAATAGGATTTAATGCAAAAGATGTAATAGATGCTAATGATATAAGGGTTTTGTTAAATAATATCGATCTGACTAAAACCTCAATTCATTTTGTTTCCGCTACATCGTTTCCTGTTATTTACAATTTATTTTTCGAAGAAATTAAAAGACAAAACATAGATGTAAAAAGTATTAGAGGTGGTTTTAACTTCGACTCCATAAGCTATTTTCTTTTATACGGGAAATATTACGCATCACAGGATAACAACTTTATTGAAGCAGCTTCACTTACAAATAATACCATCGGGAATATTCCCAATTTTAAATCAATAACAATAAACGGTCAATATTATCATAATGCGGGAGCTACAATAGTTCAGGAGCTGGCATTCAGTCTGGCATCTGCTAACGAGTACCTGATCAAACTGATCGAAAAAGGAATAACAATAGACCACATAACTCCCCGTATTCAATTTGTTTTTGCAATAGGTTCCAATTATTTTATGGAAATGGCAAAATTGCGCGCAGCCCGATTTTTATGGGCTAAAATTGTTGAACAATATAAACCTGCAGATGAAAAATCCATGATGATGGATATTCATGCAGTTACTTCGATGTGGAATAAATCGGTTTACGATCCTAAT
>JAAXXA010000819.1 GCA_013334735.1 Bacteroidota bacterium | reverse complement strand
TCTTCGCAGAGCTTATAACAAATTTGTTACTCGCGCGATAATAATTTCTGTTATTGCTTTATTCCTTGCTGCAATTATTCCTTTTTTAATTTTCAAAGAGGCAAGCTCACGTACTATTACAAAAGAAGCAGGCGCTGAATTTACTAATCTGGAAAAACCACCGGAAGATGCTCCGCCTCCTCCACCTCCACCGCCACCTCCTGCAGAAATTGAGCAAAAAGTTAAATTTACTGCTCCAGTTGTTACAACTGACACTGTTGAAGATACCGGTATGCTTAATCAGGACGATTTAAACAAAGCATCTACCAATACTGCTCCTATAACAGAAGATCAGGAAATTATTGTTGAGGACAATAAAAATGAGGTTATTGAACAAGCAGCTCCCATTCTTACTATTGTTGAACTTCCTCCAACTTTTAATGGCGGAGAAGAAGCTTTATACAAATGGTTGGCAAACAACATAAAATACCCTCAGATAGCTAAAGAAACAGGTATTACAGGAACAGTATATGTTACCTTTGTTGTTGAAAGAGACGGTAGCATATCAAATGTTGCTTTACTTAAAGGAATCGGAGGTGGTTGCGATGATGAAGCTTTAAGAGTTATCAAAATAATGCCTAAATGGAATATTGGTAAACAAAATGGCGTTCCTGTACGTGTACAGTTTAATTTACCCATCAGGTTTACGCTTGAATAATCAATTACGAATAATCAATTACGAATTACGAGTAACCTTATAAAAAGGAGAATTTTCACTCATTCTTAAATTAATTTTAAAGTCTTTCTTAACTGAAAGACTTTTTTTATTCCCTTAACTTACATTTTTCAACCGAAAAATATTTCCTTTTCCCCTTATACTTGTTTGCCCTTTGTTTCAGGCTTCTTTGAGGTTATAATTGTATTAATATTAACCAAATTTTAAAGCTATGAAAACAAAAATTAAAGACCTCGATGATGTAGTTTTTGAAGAAAGAAATCAAAACTATGGAGCTTATTATTTGCGAAAAAATTACTACAAAAATGTAAGTAGAGCTTTGTTTATTGCAATTGTATTTTTATCAGGAATTACTTCAATTCCTTTAATTGCCGGATATTTTAAAAATACTATTGATAAAAAAATAGGTACTGATGTTTTATGGGAACCTCTTCCTGTACCTAAAAAAGATATTGTAGATGTAAAACTCCCTGAACCGCTTCCAGTTGAAAAAAAAGTAGAAGTTTTCAAACCACCTCAAGTAGTAGTTGAGGAAGTCGTAGAAAGCGATATTGATATTATGGGGCTTATGGAGAACACTCAGAATTACTCACCAACAGAAATTGGAAATGGTAATATTATTATTAATGAGGATTCAAAGGTTAAAGAAATAATTGATTTAAATGATGATAAAATATTTGTAAGCACTGATATATTACCCGAATTTGTTGGAGGGATAGAAGCTTTATATAAATGGTTATACGATAATACAAAATACCCTCAATTAGCAAGGGAAACAGGTATTAGTGGAACTGTATATGTAAGTTTTGTTATTGAAAAAGATGGCAGTGTTACAGATATAAATTTAATGAATAATATCGGAGGTGGCTGTGGAGAGGAAGCTTTAAGAGTTATAAATTTAATGCCAAAATGGAAAGCAGGAAGGCAAAATAATAGACCAGTAAGAGTTAAATTAAATTTACCAATAAAATTTATGTTTAATGATTAACAAATGCTTTATTAATGTCAGTTTTTGAATCCATGTTGGTTATGATTCCAACATGGGTGTAATGATATTACAT
>JAAXXA010000818.1 GCA_013334735.1 Bacteroidota bacterium | reverse complement strand
ATCAATAAAAAAATCGCACTCAGAATAAATATATTTCTGATATTTTTCTGTTTAATAAAGTTAAGTTCATTAAAAGCTTTTTCTTTTTGTAAATTATTTATTTCTTTTTCTTTTTTCTCTGTTCCATATTTTACTTCCATTTCGGCAATTTTTTTCTGGCTTTCTTTGTTTAGTATTGAATCTTTGGTTTCGGAGTATAGTTTATAATATTTGTAAGCTTCTTTAACATTACCAAGACCATCGTGGATTGCAGACAAATTTAGATATATATCTTGTTCCATATCAAAAGCTCTGAGTTTTTTTGCAATAGTTAAAGCGTTATATCCATATTCCAAAGCTTCTTGGTAATTTTTCAGAGTCAGACTGAGAGAGGAAATATTGTTGTAACAAGTAGATATTCCCTTTTCATCTTTAAGTTCTTTTTTTATATTTAATGCTTTTTTATAATATTGTAAGGCTAAATGTATATCGCCCTGTTCTATATAAATTTCTCCAATATTGTTGTAATTAGCAGATTCACCAATTTTATTACCTGTAAGTTTACATATTTCCAGTGATTTTTTATAATACTCCAAAGCTAGAGGAAAGTTCTTTTGAAAAAAATAAATATTACCTATGTTATTATAACTGTTCGCCAGCCCTTTTTTATACGCCATTTCTTTCCATATATACAAAGATCTCTGATAATATTTCAATGCCTGCGGGTAATTTCTTTGCCCTACATAAACAACTCCAATATTAAAATAACAACTCGCTATTCCTTTTTTATCTCCGTATTTTTCAACTATTTCTAACGATTTTTGATAATATTCCAATGCTTGTATGTATCTCCCCTTTTTGTTATAAATAATTCCAATATTTTGGTAACAATCTGAAATTTCCTTATTACAACATAAGTTTTGATATATTTTCAAGGATTTTTGATAGCATTCCAAAGCTTTTTGATAATCCCCCTGGTTAAGATAAACATTGCCTATATTATTGTTGCACTTAGCAAAGCCTTTTATATAGCCAATTTTTGCTGATAAAATCAATCCTTTTTGACCATACATGAGTGCCTTTTTCGGATCATTATAATGATATTCATAACATAAGTCGGAAAAAGCGAGTACCATATTAGTGTCGTTCTTGCCGGATTTTATGATATTGAGGAGACTGTCCGTTTTATTTTGACCGAAAGAAAAAAGACCTATCGTGCAATTTAGCAGAATAAAGTAGCACAGGTAAATGTTTTTAATGGTCATATTTAGTTTTTTTGCAAATATACAAATTAGTGTATTCACAAAAATAATTTGTTTTCTTATGCTTATATGACTCTCAGGTTAGGTAATAGAGAGGTAAGCGAAGATGTTGATAATCCAGTTTTAAATTTCTGTGCAGGTGATTTCATTTCAAACGACTCATGAGTGTTTTTTGCCTAAAGTCAAAACTACCTGAATTGTTTTTTTCAATTATGTATCTTTATCAATGAATTAAGGAAACTTGAATTAACCTTTTTTTAAAGTACTGTATTTCTGTTCTTTTTTATTGAGCTTTTCAATAACTTTATATAATGTTTATTACCTTGTAAACATTAATATATCATGATCTCAAGATTGTAAATATTTTTAATTTCCTGTTTGTGACAACATTTGAAATAATTTCGCAACTCCATAAACATAAAAACACCCATCATCAGTTCCTCCTAAGGCGCTCCAACTACCTGCATTGTAGCCACATAAATTTCCACTATGATTTGGAGCTGAAGTGCTATAATCCACTCCAAAACAAATATAA
>JAAXXA010000817.1 GCA_013334735.1 Bacteroidota bacterium | reverse complement strand
ATTGAATTTTCTTTAATTTTAAGTAAATTTAATCGTTCTTCTCCAATTAATCCTATTTCATGTCCTATTGGAGTTAACCTTATATCGGCATTATCCTGACGTAACAAAATTCTATATTCTGCTCTTGAAGTAAACATTCTGTATGGTTCGCTTGTTCCTTTTGTAACTAAATCATCAATCAAAACACCTATATATGCTTCATATCTTTTTAAAACAATTTCATTTAGCGAATTTAATTTTCTATAAGCATTTATTCCAGCAATAAGACCCTGGCATGCGGCCTCTTCATATCCAGTAGTTCCATTTATTTGACCTGCAAAATATAAATTATCAATTATTTTTGTTTCTAATGATAGTTTTAATTGTGTTGGTGAAAAATAATCATATTCTATAGCATATCCCGGTTTAATAATTTTAACATTCTCAAAACCGGCTACCATTTTTAAAGCTTTGTATTGAATGTCTTCAGGTAGTGATGAAGAAAATCCGTTTACATAATATTCATTGGTCGTCCAACCTTCAGGTTCGATAAAAAGTTGATGACGTGTTTTATCAGAAAATCGCTCAATTTTATCTTCAATAGATGGGCAATATCTGGGACCGGAACCTTTAATTCTTCCTGCAAATAAAGGTGATTTATCAAAGCCGGTTTTTAGAATATCATGAACAGATTCGTTAGTATATGTAAGATAACAACTTTTTTGTTTATTAAGTACAGGTGTATTTGTAAAAGAAAACTTTCCGGGAATAACGTCACCTTCTTGCTCTTGCATTTTATTGAAATTCAAAGAGCGCGCATCAACACGAACAGGTGTTCCTGTTTTCATTCTTTTTGCTTCAAAACCAAATCGAATTAGAGATTCAGTTAAACCTAATACAGAAGGTTCAGAATATCTTCCTCCGGAAAAGTTCTTTTCTCCGATATGAATTATTCCATTTAAAAAAGTGCCATTTGTAAGAATAACCGCTTTAGCTTTAATTTCAATTCCTAATAATGTTTTAATACCTTTTACAATATTATTTTCAACAAGCAATGAAATAACCGTATCTTGCCAAAAATCGAGATTTGGAATATCTTCAAGCGCTTTTCTCCATTCTAACGAAAATAAAGTTTTATCACTTTGTGCGCGTGGGCTCCACATTGCAGGTCCTTTTGATTTATTAAGCATTCTAAATTGTATCATGGTCTTATCAGTAATAATTCCTGACAACCCACCTAAAGCATCAATTTCTCTAATTATTTGTCCTTTGGCTATTCCACCCATAGCAGGATTACACGACATTTGTGCGATGCTCATTAAATTAGAAGTAACAAGCAAAACCTTTCCGCCAAGTTTTGATGCTGCTGCCGCCGCTTCACACCCTGCATGTCCTGCACCTACTACTATTATATCATATCCTGTAAACATCTATGAATATGTTTCACGTGAAACGTTTAATTATTTTTGACCATATAAAAAGACAATCGTTCTCTTTAGCCCTCATACCAAGCCTTTCAGCATTTGTACCGTCTGCATAACCTATCAAATGAAGGATTCCGTGCGCTATAACCCTAAACAGCTCTTCATTAAAGGGTAATTTGTATTTAATCGCATTTTCCTCAACTCTATCAAGGCTAATAAAAATATCACCCGATATTAAATCACCTTCAGTATAATCAAAGGTAATAATATCAGTAAACGTATTATGATTTAAATAATTTTTATTAAGATTTAACAGGAAGGAATCATTACAAAAAATGAACGAAAGGTTTTCTACGTTCTTGTTTTCAATTTTA
>JAAXXA010000816.1 GCA_013334735.1 Bacteroidota bacterium | reverse complement strand
CAGGGTCAACCCAACAGTAAGTGCCTGTATCACCTGAGTGCCCATAACTTAAAGCGGAAGCGCTTTTGCAGCATGGTCCGGCTTCTTTTGAATCGAGAGTTGGTTTATCAAAGCCAAGCCCTCTCCTGTTTTTATTTGAAGGAAACTGGCATTTTGTAAACTCATCAACTGTAGAAGCTTTAAAATACCTTTTGTTTGCATATTCTCCTTTTTGAAGCAACATCTGCATCAAAGCCGCCATATCGTAAGCATTTGAGAACAATCCCGCATGACCGCTGATACCGCCCAGCAATGCAGCACCCTGATCGTTAACATCGCCAATAACAAGCTGCTTGCGCCACGCGTAATCAATTTCGGTCGGGATAATTCGTGAGAGCTTAAATCTTTCACGTGGACGAAAGCCTGTATTTGCCATTCCCAAAGGCTTATAAAAGTTTTCATACAGATAGGAGTAAAAATCCTGCCCTGAAACTTTTTCGACAATTTTCATCAATAAATAAAAACCCAGATCACTATATAAATATTCCTTTTTCTTATTCAAAGGAGATTCAATTATTTTTTTCATGATTGTATCGGGATAGTCTTTTCTTACATAGAGGCTATCTGCAACACGAAAAGGAAATTTCTTGGATTTTACTTTGCTATACAATTTAGGATCGGGAATACCTTTTTTAATTGTTTCCAGATAAAAAGGAATCCATGCTTTTAACTTAGCCTGATGCGCCAATACATCTTTTATCACAATATGCCCTTTATTGGTTCCATTAAGATATGGCAGGTAAAATTCCAGATTTTTGTTTAATATTATCTTTCCCTCATCGTATAATTTCATTATAGCCATAGTAGTAGCTTCAATTTTAGTGATTGACGCCACATCAAAAATATCTGTTGTAAGTAAAGGTAGCTTTTTGTCGTAAGTATGATAACCAAAAGCTTTATTATAAAAGACTTTGCCATCTTTGGCCACCAGAACAACACAGCCGGGATAAGCTTTATTTTTAATTCCGTTTAGAGCAATAGAATCAATTTTTGAAATATCATTTTCCGAAATATTTAATTCACGGGGAAGGGTATATTTTAATCTGATAGCAGAATCGGTTTGTATTCCTGTATTTAAAGGCAGTTCGGGGGTAACTGTAACAGGTAATTTTCCTTTGGAAGCGATACCTCCAAAAATTAACTGTGCGGATAATTCTTCTGCATAAATATTATTCTGATATGAAAGAATTAGAGCATCAATACATTCGATATTTTTGAATAAGCTCAAAGTATATGGGTTAGCGAACACGTTAAGAATTATATTGTTTTGTTTTTGAAGAGTATCAATAAAATCGAGAGATTTATGAATAATACCAAAATTTCCGGCAGGCAAATTATTTGTGCTAAGTAAGGCTACTATCACGTATTCATATTTCCCCAATGCTTTTAAAATTGAATCGGCTTCCTGTTTTTTATAATTTTTGCTAAGAAAATACTGGTCAACACGGGCATAGCGCGATAACATGGAACTAAAAGTACCTGAAAGAGTATCGCCTATTGAAAGCGAAGCCAAATGGAGTTTGTCAATATTTTGCAAGGGCAAAATATCATTATTATTTTGAACAAGAGTGATGGCATTTTCGTACAAAACATGCTGTAAATACTTTGCTTCCTTAGTATTAATATTTTGAATTAAGCTATCAGTATCAATTGGTTTGTAATGGTTAAGCCCTGCCTTATATTTATACATTAATATTTTTTTACATTTTTGATTTATTAAATCAGATGAAATGACAGA
>JAAXXA010000218.1 GCA_013334735.1 Bacteroidota bacterium | reverse complement strand
TCCAATCTGCGGAGGAACGCTTCCACATAATCCTAATAAATCACTTGCCAGATTGCCTGATGCTACACCTCCGTTATAAATAGCTGAAACAACAGGAATAGGGGCTGAAGGGCAGACTCCAAGATTTTCAGACATAGCAGCACCGTCTTCAATACCTCCGGCATATATATAGGATACATTCTGCTGCGGTACGCTTCCACATAATCCTAATAACTCGTTTACTCCATTGCCTGATGCAGAACCTCCGTTATAAATTAAAACAACAGGAACCTCAGACGAACAGGTACCACTAAATGCAAGAGAACTGTAACCGTCTTCAATGCCACCTTTATAAATAGCTGAAACGACAGAAACCGGTGGGGGGGGAGGAATACAATTCCCAAGACTTTCAAGCATAGCCGTCCCGTCTTCAATACCACCTTTATAAATAACTGAAACAACGGAAACCGTTGGTGGGGGCGGAATACAGTTCCCAAGACTTTCAAACATACCTGCCCCGTCTTCAATACCTCCGGCATATATATTTGAAGTGGCGCTTCCACACAATCCTGAAAACTCGCTTACTGCATTGCCATCTTCTGCGCCTCCTTTATAAATAGCTGAGACGACAGGAACAAAAATTGGACATATTCCAAATTTTTCAAACATAGCAGCTCCGTCTTCAACACCACCTTTGTAAATATCTGAAACAACAGAAACCGGAGTAACTACAATACAATTCCCAAGACTTTCAAGCATAGCTATCCCATCTTCAATATCACCTTTGTAAATATCTGAAACAACCGAAATAGCGCTTGGCACACAGGTACCCTGCTTTTCAAGCGTAGCAGCCCCGTCTTCAATACCTCCGGCATATATAGATGAAACTACAGAAACAGCAGGGGGACAGTCTCCAAAATTTTCGGACATATTCGATCCAACTCCCTGTCCTCCTGTATATTGCGCATATAACAATGCAGGATTAAAAAGCAAAATTATAAAGGCTGCTTTAAAAACTAATGCAAAACTTTTTATATGTGTAATTTTTTTGTTCAATATCCTGTGCGGTATTATGTAAATTTTACATATTATGTTATTTACCTAAGCACGGGCAATTTTCGAATACGCTCAGATAGCAAAAGTCCGTGGCTATTCAATTAATCACTCCTGTAGGATGTTCTTAGAATTAATTCGCATTTATTGTTGTCTATGTAATCTGCTTTGAATTAAGCAAGAAACCGGAACAGGAACTTCATTATTACACTGCGCAATGGTATAAATTTGTACATTTAGGGACTATCTGTAAACTCATCGTATTAAAATATATAGTGCAAATTTTAAAATGTAAAATCTAAAGTGCAAAATTCAAAAAACATTATAAGCATTGATAATTCTAAGTCTTATAAATTTACAATTTGCTCCGCCAAAGGCAGATTAATTTTTACAATTTTACCCTGAGCTTAGTCGAAGGGTTGCAATATTTTTATTTTCGGCGATATTACGGACAAACTCTATTTAGGTTTCGGTATAAGGGAATGCCTCTATACCATATGCCTCTATACCATATCCCCCTATACCATATCCCTCTATACTTTCATTCGGCAGTGCGAACTCCTCTGCCTCCTGAATTAGCATCACCCGGCTGATATCCTGCGGCATAGGATCCTCTATATGATATAGCGAAAGCATGCCATTGAGTATCTAAAGTATCCCATCCGCCACCTTTCCAGTAATATTCATTATGAATCTGCCCATTATAACCCCAACCGGCGGTGTTAGATCGTTGTTGACCCCACCCGGAAGGCAAAGTAATAGGATAACCATAATCACCATTAGAATTAACAATGCCATTACCATTTGATGTTCTGGTTAACCAAGGTTTAGCCGCAGGATCGCTAGTGAGCGGATAAAAACCAGTAAGTGGTCCGTTAGATCCAAAAGACCACACATATTCCCAAAGATTACCTGCCATATCGGAAACACCATAATAAGATGAACCGGTTGAAGTTCTGGTACAGCCGGCTGAATTAGTTAAGGTGGAGCCAACTCTTAAAGGTCCGGCTGTAGCGTTATTGCCTATATACTCCCCCTGAACAGAGCACGGAGTCGGAACAGGAGCTTCATTGTTAAGATTAGCATTAGAAATTCCGGTAGATGGGTTTCTGCCTCCCGCACTACCATCAGTCCCCCATACTAATTCGTTCGCCTGAGTTGCAACCTGCGCTGTCTGCCCTCTGCATATTTTTTCATATTCCCAATCAGTCATAGGACGTAATGCAGTCCAATTCAAATATTTTCTTAATAAAATGCCGGGATAACTACCGGTATACAAGTAATTACATGCCGTATTCTGACCATCGTTAGCTTCATCAAGAGTCCCGTTATTATTGGCATCGCACCCAAAAGTAATAGGCTTGTTGGCTAAAAAAGATGGCGTAGGTCTTATGTATTGTCTGTTTACGGGAGCCCATGGAGTCGAGGTAGTAGATGTGTACATTACCCACCTGTATGCGTCAGGAGTTGCAGTTACAGCAACACCATACTGACCGCCCTGATAAATATTCATAGTTTGTTCTAACCTGTCCAACGAATTCAGAAAATCACAATATTGTCCCTGTGAAACTTCATATCTCATTACCCAAAAAGGGTCATAACCTTTAGGGAAACCGGCATCTATAGTTCCTGCGGCAGTAGCGCCTGTTCTGGTAAATAAATCTAATCCGGGATTCATTGCAGGAGATGGGTTAAGAGCTATGGTTGTATTTTCTGTAGAAACCGTGTAAGGTACTAAACCCGTAACATTTGAAGAATAGTTGGAGGAGTTTATCGTGCTAGTACTAACAAACGTAGGATTGCCGGATCCAATGCGGAATGTACCACCGGGTATATAAACCATTTCAACAGCATAAGCACGGACATCCCATGCGCCGCCTACAGTACCCTGAGCTGTTTGATCCCATATCAATGTTACCTGAGTATTACCGGTAAGAGGAAATGTACCGGAGCCATCGTTTTTTCTGTATAAAAAAATCCCCATTGCCCTTTGTGTACCGGTAATGTAAGGTATAATTGAGGTTCCCATTTGTTTTAATACAGAGTTATGTACTGTATGTTTCGAGGTGTCATTTTTAAGCCAAACATGGCTAAAAGAAGAAGGATAAGCAGAAGTTCTATCGCAGGCATCGCGATATTTAACAAAAACCCATACGCCGTCGTAATTCATAGTAGAGTTTGCCGTAGATGTGTTCCGCCAACTGTTATCCCACTGTATGTTTAAGGTAATAGTTGAGTCTGCCAGCACAACATTTGTAACCTGTACATTATTAGAACGCACATAATTACTCATACCAAAGCAAAAGAAGCAGGATAACAATACTCCTATAATTACTTTTTTCGTTTTTGATAATTTAATTTTTTTCTTCATAGTTTTAAAGATTTAAGTGATTATTAATTTAGTTGAATTTAAGTGAAAGGGTAAGCTAATTTATTAACTGTAAGGTATAAGGAAATAAGGATTTATGGGTACATACTTCTTTACATCTAACATATAACTTTTACTATATATCTTAATATTTTATTATTCGGCTGTGCGAACTCCTCTGCCACCTGCATTAGCATCTGTTACCGTATAACCTGCGCCGTTAACAACTCCTCTATATGAAATAGTGAAAGCCTGCCATTGAGCATCAAGATTATCCCATGCACCACCTCTCCAGTAACCTTCATAAATAATATTTTGATTATAACCACCGTAAGTGGCACTTTGATTTTGCCCCCAGGCAGCGGGCATAGAAGTAGGAGTGTACCAATTAGAATAAGTAGTAGTAACCCCATTGCCATTTGATGCCCTAGTTAACCAGGGGTTGGTCGTATTAACAGGATAAGCCGGATAAATACTAGTGTTAGCGCCGTTCAGCCCAAATGACCATACATATTCCCAAACATTACCTGCCATATCAGTAACGCCATAAAAAGATGAACCTGTTGTAGTTCTTGTACACAGAACGGAACTTGTGAGGGTGGAACCAACTCTTAAAGGTCCAAGTGAAGTGTTGCAGCATATATACTCTCCCTGAACAGAGCCCGGAGTGGGCATAGGAGTTTCATTAATAGTATTCGCGAAAGAAATAGTTCCATTCCATGGGTTTCTGCCTCCGGCAGAACCATCCGTCCCCCATACTAATTCATTCGACATAAGCGCTACCTGACTTGTTTGCCCCCTGCAGATTTTTTCATATTCAAATTCACTCATTGGACGTAATCCTGCCCAATTCAAATATTTTCTTAAATACAAAGCTGTATAACTAGAAACATTGTTAAAATAAAGAAAATTACATGCAGTCCACTGCCCATCGTTAGCTTCATCAAGAACCCCGTTATTGTTGGCGTCGCATCCAAAAGTAATAGGCTTGTTGGCTATAAATGTTGGCGTTGTCCTTATATATTGCCTGTTTACGGGGGTAAATGGTGTCAACATTGATGTTGTGTACATTACCCATCTGTAGGCATCAATACTTGCAGTGGTAGCAAGAGTATATTGCGCTGATGGACCGCCTTGATAAATGGCATAAAGTTGTTCCTGCCTGTCCAATGAATTCAGAAAATCGCAATATTGTCCCTGGGTAACTTCATATTTCATTACCCAAAAAGGGTCATAACCTTTAGGGAAATTCTCAGGAATAGTTGAATTGGTACTATAAGCCGGTTGAGTAAACAAATCTCCTGGATTTCCTTGACTACCTGCCGGAGTCGGGTTAACAATTATAGTTGTATTTTCAGCAGTTACCGTGTAAGGTATTAAACCGGTAACTTTTGAAGAAAAGTTGGCGGTGGCAATGGCGTTATATGTAACATTGCCGGAGCCAATACGGAATGGACCACGCGGTATATACACCATTTCTGTTGCAAAAACACGAATATCCCAGTCGCCGCCCACAGTGCCCTGGGCTGTTTGATCCCATATCAATGTTACAGAGGTTTTACCCGTAGTGGGAAATGTGCCGGAACCATCGTATTTTCTGTATAAAAAAACCCCCATTGCTCTCGAAGTACCGGTAACGTAAGGTATAATTGTGGTTCCCATTTGTTTTAATACAGAACCATTCGTAGTATGCCTTACTGTGTCATTTTTAAGCCATACGTGGCTATAAGAAGAAGGAAAAGCAGAGGTTCTGTCGCAAGCATCGCGATATTTAACAAAAACCCACACACCATCGTAATTCATAGTAGAGTTTGCCGTAGATGTGTTCCGCCAACTGTTATCCCATTGTATGTTAAAGGTAATGGTTGAGTCTGACATCGAAACATTTGTAACCTGTACATTATTAGAGCGCACATAATTACTCAAACCTAAGCAAAAGAAGCAGGATACTAATATTCCTGTAATTACTTTTTTCGTTTTTGATAATTTGATTTTTTTTTCCATAATTTTAAGATATAGTTTCTTCTTAATTTAGTTTAATTCAAGTTAACGCGTTTTTTTTATGATTTTTTTTATGTTCAACTTTCAAAGGTACTTTATATTAATACCAAAGCAAAATAAAATTTTGATATTTACAGGGTATCTGAATCTGTCAATCTTAAAAAGGGAGTAAATAATTGATTATATACGACATAATGTTAATAACGTTATGTTAAAATATTTTTT
>JAAXXA010000217.1 GCA_013334735.1 Bacteroidota bacterium | reverse complement strand
GCGTATATTAATACCATAATTCCTCATTATTTGCTTTCTATAACTCATAATCTCACATTTTCCAGGATTAGTAATAATAAATTTTTTCCATGATTTATTATAACCTGCTACATTTTTCAAATAACTTGTTGTTTTCCTCCATACTCCAAATTAAGGATTGTGAATATTTATTTCTTTACTAATTAATAACCCCGAAGCAGAGCTTCGAGAAATTCTTTTTAATTAAAATCAGCTTACACACTGTTTTCAAGTGTTTAACAAAGTTATTGTGTGTTGCTTTTGTTATACATTTGTTAAGCAAATATACTGTTTTTTATTTTTAATTTCAAAAATTCGTTGTACCTTTGTGGTAGCAAGTCTTTTAAAGAAATTTAAAGACTTCTTTCGGAAAGCTTTGCTACTTTATAAATTGGCTAAATATATAATGATATGAATATTTCACATGCTTTGCCTTTCAATTTTTCACAACTAGTCAATGTGATTAAAGGATTGCCTTCTAAAGAAAAATTAGTGATATTCCAAATTCTTAAAGACGATACAGAAAATATCAAAAAAAAACTAAAACTATCCGATAAGTTAAAAGGCACTATTTCTAAGGACAGGGCTATTCAATTAAGTAATGATATTGAAAATATGCGTGAAAAATGGAACGAAAGAACTTTTTAATTGATACCAATACCGCCATTGAATATATTGGTGGGGCTGTGCACAGGATTATTTCTTTTTCGGAAGTGTAAAACCTACTTGTTTGCGTGGTTTTGGATTTTCTTGCTTTTCAAGTAATTCATCTAAATATTGAAAAACAAGCTCTATATTTTTTGTGTTATTTTCTGTTTTTTTCTTTATTTCTTCTATTGCTAATCTTAATTCCATGTTATCTGTTAGCACTTCCCGTAACCTTACAAAAACATCAATAATCTTAAAACCTACGGCTCTTGCTCGCTCACTTTTTAAATAATTTGATAATTGTAAAACGCCATGCTCTGTAAATGCCATTGGTAAATATCGTACACCTCCCCAACTTGAGGTCGCAAATTGCGACCTCAAGTTGGCAAATTCACTTTCAGTAAGTGTAAACATATACCCGTCCGGAAAACGATCTATATTTCTTTTTACCTGTTCTTTAAGTCGTTTTGTTTCTACTTCATACAGTTCGGCCAAATCACTATCTAACATTACCTTTTGCCCTCTGATGTAATATATCTTATTCATTATTATTTCGTCTGGTATAGCTAATGTTTTTTCTTTTTTTGCCATATTATTATTGTTTTTTCAAAAGTAATAATTTATTTAAAATTGGAGGTCACAAATTGTGACCTCCAATTTTTAACTGAACGGATGATGTTTTGTTAACATATCTGTAAGACCTTCTAACTCCTGTATTTCATAATATTGTATGCTGCTTATGTAACGATGTCCCGCCATATACTGAACCTGCCTTTTATCATACATTTTCAACCAGTACAAAAATACTGACGCTCTTATATGCTGAACATTCCTGATAACCGGATTAAGCCCCTTGAGTTCGCCGAGAAGCCAATTGATAATATTCTCCGCTCTCCTGTTTTCAATTAGATATGTTTGATTGATTGGCAAGGTGTCCAGGTAATCATGCAGCACGATAATTTGTTTTGCTTCTAATTTTAATTCTCTGCTGTTACTTCTTCTTGTTCCTGATATGTATGCCGTTCCATTGTTCAAATTTATATGTTGCACTTCCATTTTTTTAAGTTCCCCACTATGCAAGCCCTGCCATATTATAAGCCCAAGTATTGACAAGTTCCTGATATGATATTTTTTTTCTTTGCTGTATTCTGCGTATTGATTATAAAGGATTTCAAGCTGGGTGTAAGTTAAAGGATTCTCTGTAACGCGCTGCATCTGACCTTTGATATGTAAATGTCTTGCCGGATTTATTTCTATGATGCCTTCTTCTTTTAAATGATCGTAATATTTGCGTGCGCTGCATACCCTGATATTAACGGTTGATATGCTTAAGCCTTTGTTTTTTAGATACTGCACGTATTTTAAAAGTTCATTATAATTAAAATGCGCTATATCTGTATAATTTTCCTGTATAGCCCATTGTTCAAAGTGTTCAATGTCTCTTATGTTTTCTTCTACTGTCCTGACTGCAAGTCCGCTGTCTTTCAGGTAATATTCAAAACTCTTGGTATTCATCCTTTTCATTGTTAAGTTGGTTTACTATATGCGTATATATTTGCGTGGATTCTAATGAGCCGTGTCCTAAAAACTTCGCTATTTCTTCAATGGGCATACCGCTTTGCAAAAGATGTGTGGCTATGCTATGTCTCAGGTTGTGCGTGCTAAAGTCTTTTTTTATTCCTGATCTTTCTTTCATGTATGCAAGTCGTTTATAAAAGCTACTCATCCGCTTTCCTTCCACGTTTAAGAAAAATGCTTCTGCATCGGGATTTTGTTTTTTGGGGCGGGGCTGTCCGTATTTGTAATAAAATGCACATTCACTATGATCTTCTAAAAACCAGTAACGGCCTTCTTCTATGTATAATCTTATATCTTCTGCATGTTTGTTGGCTATAGGAACATAACGCTGCTTGTTGCCCTTGCCTTTGCGTACAAAAACTAATTTCCTGTTTAAATCAATATCGTTAATGTTTAATCGTGAACCTTCATCTTTACGCAAACCGCAACCATAAAATATGCCTATGATCGCCCTGTCTCTTTGTCCCATTGCAGAGCTGTTAAAGGTACAATGGGGCTCATAAGTGGATTCGTAAAGTTGTTTTATTTCTTCCCGTGTTAATATAATTCTCTCGTTAACTTCATTGCTTAACTTTTTCAATACTGTGTCCATGTTGTACCGCCCTGTCTGTTCTAAGTATTTTGCAAAAGTATTTATTGACTGTAATGCCTTGTTGATATGGCTTGTACTTAAACCGCCCCCCTGTGTTTGGTTTTTCCTGCCTTTTAAATAATTGCTAAAATCGCTGATATGTCTTGCTTTTACCTGTGTTATTTGTGTAATGTTTTTTTGTTCTAAAAAGTGTAATAGTTCCTGCACATGCACGGGCAAACTGTTAACAGTAGTTTCCGCATAACCAATAATGTCAAGCCATTCCCTGAAGTTTTGAAGTAAAAAAGTATATTGAACAGATTTTATTTCTAAGTGTTTCATTTTAGTTCTGAGTTGGGAGTTATGAGTTTGACTGGCTTAATTATGCTGTGATTGTAAGGGTTTGCAGCGTTTCTGTTTCTGTTAATGGTGTTTGTTTTTTTTCTTCCCGCTTACTCTCACTCGTGGGCTTTTTGAGCCGATGCTTGTTTCCCTTGCTGTTGTTAGCTTTTATCGGCTCATTTGTACCGTGAGCCGTTAGTGAGCCATTGGGCTGATCATCTCTTACTTTGTTTAATGCTTCGTCTAATGCTGTGCTGATACGGCTTTGCAGTTCTTTGTATTCTTCATAACTTATAATTTCGTAACAATAACTTTTGTTTACTTTATCTGCTTCCTTTTTATCCGTGTAATGTTTTATATATCCGCTGGTAAATAAATGCAGGTGATGCCGTTTTACCGTGCTTACAGGGATGCGCAGGGCTTTACTGATCTGCTTACTTGTAAAACCGTTTTCTTTTGTTTGTTGTAAATATATTTTCAGTTGCTCAAAGTAGTTCCGGCATGCTCCGTTCAGTTCATCGCTCTTGCGTAATAATATTTCTTTCATCAGTCTGTTGGCTTCCTGTATATCTTCAAAAGTGGTTTCTATAAAAACTTCTCCCGTATCTTTATCCGTTTTATGCTCTCTCTGGTACTGCTTATAAAAGGTAATGGCTTCTATAAATTGTAAATAATGTGCGTTGGTTCTTCTTGGTTTAAACACTTCATTTGGTATTTGTAAGCGCTCTGCATAAGGATTCCTGACGCTTACGGGCTGCAATACTCTTTGTACGTTTTTCATCAGCTCTTTTATTCTGTGCTCTTCTTCAAAGTTTATAGTGCCTGCGCTGAGTTTGCGTTGATAGTTCATAATTCTTTCGTCCTGTTCTTTGCTTTCATCAAGATAAATAAGGAATGAACGGTTTGCATTATCTTCGTATATGCTTTCCTGTGTGGTACAGCCTGCAACGCTTACCGGTCCTTCTACTGTTAAATGTACCGTTTTTGTATTTCCTTTGCTGTCTTTGATTGTTACGGTTTTTGTGATCTTTCTTTTGCTTTTGAGTTCCCGCAAAGGATACAGCACGCTTTCGGTTCCGTCTAAATCTTCTATCAATATAAGTTTGTGTTTTAATTCCTGCTGACCGAAGTAATACAGGGCGTTTTCGCTTAGTGTGGTTATTTCAAGCCTGTCTTCTTCGGGTATGAGTTCGCTTACTTTTTCCTGTAAATAGCTTTTACCTGTTCCGCTTGCTGCAAGGCTTATCACGTGCAAAGGGCATTCTCTTTTTCTGCTTGTAAATATTAAATACATTAAAAGCCTGTTATGTTCTTCGCCTATCATTCCTGTTTTTCCTATGAGTTCATTTGTTCGGAGTAATAAGTCGGGAGTTTGGAGAAAAAGTTTCGCTTCTTTTATTTGCGTTTCGGAAAGTGTTTTTTTTATTTCGGGAACTTCTTGTTTTTTTATTTCCTGTAGCCTGTAATTTTCCAGCCTGTTGATAAGTTCGCCTAATGCTTTGCCTATATACACCGTGCCTATTTCAAAGCGTTCGGCGTATTTGCGTACAAGTTTTTCTAATTGTCCATCATTATATAAATCTAAATTGTGGCGTATGGCAATGGTTTTAAATTCGGTCTTTATGGTTACTCTCAGCCTGTCCAGTCCTTCAAGCCTGATGCCGCCAAGTATGGCAAAGTTTAACTGTTCGTGCTTCCATGTAATATGTTCGGGGTTTTGTGTGTTTAAAGCTTCCATAGTTTAAAAAATCTTTTGCATTGAAATGTATATTGTTTATGTTTGCAAATATATATTAAAATGCATATACATTCCAAATAAATTTTATATTATTGCATTGAATAGCCTTTATTATTACTTTTGAAGCATATATTTTAACCAAATGAGCAAAACAATTGTACTGATAGCAAAGAATATCAAAAGGCTAAGGGAGGTAAAAAAACTTTCTCAGAAAGAAATTTGCGCCGGTTCCGGCGTTCCGCAAGGGCAATACTCCCGCATTGAAAATGGCAAAGTAGAACCGTCTGTTTCTACATTGGAAAAACTTGCTAAAGTATTTGAGGTATCTATTGCGGAGTTCTTTAAAAGCAGCGATGTTAACGATTTGCTAAACTTGCCTTTATTAGAAAAAATTAAAATGATTGATAAACTTGGTAAGGAAGAAAAACAAGCCCTGTTTAAAATGATTGACATTGCTATTGTTAATAAGCGGATGAAAGATAATTTACAAAATCTTATTGATCAGTAAAATTAAACTCGCTCTTTGAAGTAAAAGCCCTGTGAGAAGAGGGCTTTGTTGGTCTACCTATTTCATTAATAATTTAATATATTCCTTTTCGTCTTTTTTACTTGAAGATAAAAAATCTGGAATAATTTTTATTACATTGATTGAATAATTATTTGCCCATTTTACATCATATGGCTCCCATTCATTTTGGGTATATTCCCATTCCAATTTAAGCTCTCCATCTTTTTGTACTGA
>JAAXXA010000216.1 GCA_013334735.1 Bacteroidota bacterium | reverse complement strand
CTATATTGCTGTATCTCGGAGCGACCTGAATCATTTTCAAAAGCTGATGTTACTAAATTTGACTGGAACTCGGCTTCATGGATTTTTAACCTCACAGCTAATTATGCTTATTCAAAATATTCTTATATAATTAAGGATATACAGGCAGTTCAAAAAGAAATAGAAGATAATTCTTTTGCAATACAAGCAGCCGTGGAAAAAACAGCAAAAGAACTCGAAAAAACAGATAAAAAACTTGCAATAAAATACCTGAGTGATTATTCCGTATCACATGCCGAAATGCTTGTTAGCCGGTGGAAAGAATTATTAGAGTATATTATCACCAAGTACAACGATGGCTATATCAACAACGGCAAATATGGCGGTCGCCATCCCACAGGAGCAGGTTACGGTTCGGAATGGATTAAACGGGTGTTAAAAGAAAATCCGGATTATTATAAAATTGAATGGACTGAGCCGGTTAAGAAGTAAAGGGTAAATAAGGCATAAGGCACAAGGGATAAGTTACAAGCCACAAGTTATAGGCAATAAATTATAATGTCTTTAAAGTATGATATTATATAAATTTTCAAAAATAGTTATTGTGAAAAATAAATTTTTGTCAATTTTGATATTATTAATTACTAATAATATTATTGCTCAGAATTATATTATTATTGGTGATACAGTGAATAATCATAGAATTAAAACCAATTATGTTGGCTCACATTATGGATTAGACATAGATAGTAATGGAACCACTGATTTTGTCATTAAAGGATTTTTTGAAACCATGACTATTTCTCAATATTGCATAGTGACAAAACATGATGTCGAAATTACCTTCACCAATAATAATAACTACGTTTCAATGAAAGATTATTTATTTCCAGTGCCTAAACAATTAGGTGACACATTGTATAAAAATGATTCAATATGGTCTAATCAAAATATGGGGTTATATGGATATTTTGTAGCATCAGTACCGGTAAACTGTATGAACACACAACAAACTTTAGGTGCATGGGCAAATATTACTGGATATTTAGGTTTAAGATTATGTGGACTATCAGATACTGTTCTTGGGTGGGCAAAACTCTCATTTTATAATTATTTAGATACAATTTTTTCATTGACTGAATATGCATCTAGTGGAAAAATTCCTGCATCCACAGAACAATATAATTTAGAGAATGATATAATAAATGTATATCCAAATCCTGCGACTGAAAAGATAATAATTGATGCCATTCCATGGAGAAAAGATGATGTGATATATATATACAATATACAAGGACAACTCCTCATAATGCAATCATTTCAGCAAAGTGAAACGGATATTGACATAAGTGGACTTGCAAAAGGTATTTATATTTTAAAATTTAGTAATATCAACAAGACAGTCATGACAAAAATTGTGAAAGAATGATATTTACAGCCCATAACAGGCGTTTGCTGTCAGTGGCGGAATAGTGGCTCGTAGGACAGAAAAGTAATAATTTAAACAGTGGCACTTTGTGGAAACGACAGTGCTAAACAACGCCACCGAACAGCAAGCGCCGAACCGTCGTAGTAACAACCGTGCAAACTGACAGTGCAACCATTGGCAAGAGTTGCAATTAGACGCTAAACGACAATTATAAAACGATATAAAAATAAAAAATGAATTGGATTATTTTAATTATTGCAGGATTATTCGAAGTAGCTTTTGCTTTCTGTTTGGGAAAAGCGAAAGAAACTACGGGAAACGACATGTATTTATGGTATGTAGGTTTTTTATTGCTCTTTCTGTAAGTATGGGACTTTTAATTAAAGCAACTCAAACTTTGCCAATCGGGACTGCTTATGCAGTGTGGACAGGAATTGGAGCAGTTGGAACTGTTCTAGTTGGGATTTTGGTATTTAAAGAACCAGCAACTTTCCTGCGACTATTTTTCATTGCTACATTAATTGGCTCTATTGTAGGACTAAAAGCAGTTTCTCACTAAAAAATATTAGGACAAACACATTTTCATTTAGGAAATGATGAGCAGACAAATATTATGATAAAACTAACAGACGACCAACTAAGGGCAAGAACGGCAGCCACTAACAGCAAATTAGCAATAGGGGGGTGTACTCCGCAGACATTTTTGTGGTTACATAAAGTTCAGTTCACTGCATAAATTTTTTACTCAAAAGCCCACTCATCGCAAATCTGTAAACCGTTAGGTGTCATATTAAGAAGCGAAAAATCAGATGATTATTATGAAAAACTTATTTTTTATGTTGTTGTTTTCATTTGTCATACAATTGAATTCTTTCTGTCAGCTTAATTTGACAATTGAAATAAATGGCTTAAGAAATAGCAATGGGCAAATACTTGTTGAACTATGTAATGAAAAAGAAATCAAAATAAAGGGTAATAGCCAAGTCATAATAGGGAATAAATGCATTATTAAAATAGAAAATCTTGAGCCGGGGAAATACGCTTTCAAATACTTCCATGATGAAAATAAAAATTTAAATTTAGACACAAATTGGGTTGGAATACCTTCAGAAGGGTTCGGTTTTTCAAATAATGCAGCAGGCACTTTTGGGCCACCCCCTTTTAAAAAAACTATTTTTGCACTAATTAATAATATTACGATGAAATGTACACCAACATATTATTGAGTTTAAATAAAATCAAACAATGGATAAAATTAAACTAAATGAATCGGATTTTTTTAATAGAAAAATAACTTCAATTCAAACAGTAAAAGAATTGTGGTCAAAAACATATAATACCGAAGGTAAGCCGGATTGGTCGCATATTTTGCCCTATTACGATAAGAATATTCATTTTAGAGATTCTATTCAAGAGATACGAGGTATTGATGATTTTACTGCTATGACAGAGCGATTGAGTAGGCGATCAAAGGATTTGAAAATGAATATTGTTAATTCAGCAATGAACGATGATGTTATTTTTCTTGAATGGGAAATGACTCTTAGTTTTAAAAAATATCCGAGTTCATTATTGTTTGGTAATAGTAGAATCAGGATAAATTCAGATGGTAAAATTATTGAACAAAGAGATTATTATGATTTGTGGGGAGATATTTTTGATAATATTCCACGATTTGGTAAGATTTATAGAAAATTTATGAAAAAGAAATTTGGGTGATATGAGTAACAAAAATAAATTCTTTAAATATTTTAAAGAGTATGAATGGTCTAATATATATGCGATGATTAAAAATAATCGCTTAGATCCAAAGATTTGCACTGATAATTTTAACAATAAACTTGTTGTAATAACTGGTGCAACTTCTGGCATAGGATACCATACTGCTCGAAAATATGCTAGCCATGGAGCAAACTTGATTTGTGTTAATAGAAATATTCAGAAATCGGAAAAATTAAAAAATGAAATAGAAAAAGAGTTTAATGTAAAATGTGATTATATTATTGCTGATTTATGCATTTTGAAAGACATTTATGCTGTTGCAAATCATCTTTCAAGACTTGAAATTTCTATTGATGTATTAATTCATAATGCAGGTGTTTATTTAACCAAAAAGGAATTAACACCTGATGGACTAGAAAAGGTTTTTGCGGTGCACTACCTTTCATCTTTTGTCATCAATTACCTCTTAACAGATAAATTAAAATCTCAAGAAAAATCTCGAATTATCATGGTTGGCTCTGAAGGTCATCGCTTTGCGGCATGGGGCATTCGACTTGATGATTTGAATTGGGATAAGCGCCGTTATTCTGGCTTAAAAAGCTACGGAACTGCAAAAGTAGCGCAACTTTTATCAATGCTCGTTTTTAATGATCATTTTAAAAACTCGGGAGTTTCCATTATAACAATGCATCCAGGTGCGGTTAAGACTGATACAGGACAGGAAAATGGGCTTGTTTATCGTTGGCTAAAAAAGAATTTATTAGACAAAACATTAAAATCACCTTTAATATCGGCAGAAGCGTTATATTTTCTGGGTGCATCCAAGGATATTGAAGCTATAAGCGGAAAATTCTTTAATTTAACTACAGAAGAAGATCCTGCACCACCAGCTATAGACAGAGAAGTTGCATTAGAATTATGGGATAAAAGTTTAACAATTACTGGATTAAAAAGTTAAATCAATTTATGGAAAATAAGAATTTCATTGAAAATACATACAATACAATTGTTGTTGGAGGAGGTATCGCCGGATTGACTTCGGCTGTTTATCTTTCCCGAGCAGGAAGAAAAGTGTTGCTAATTGAACAAAATAAAGAGTTAGGAGGCTTGGTTAACTCCTTTACTCATAATGGTTTTCAGTTTGAAGCCGGAGTAAGAGCATTGGAAGATGCAGGCATTATTTTCGCGATGTTAAAGGATTTGAATATTAATCTCGAAGTTGCTAAAAGCCCGGTGTCTTTAGGGATAGAAAATGAAATTATAGATATTGAAACAATAAATGATTTAAACAAATACAGGGAGCTTCTTGTAAAATTATTTCCTGAAAGTGAATCTGATGTTGATTCTATTTTAAAAATCATTAGAAAAATAATGAGGCACATGGACGTGCTATATGGCATAGAAAATCCAGTGTTTAAAGATTTGAAAAATGACAAAAAATACTTTTTTAAAAAACTTTTACCATGGCTTCCTAAATTTATTTTTACTGTGGGAAAGATAAATAGGATGAATATGCCTATTGAAGAGTATTTAAAAACAATCGTAAAAAATCCATCACTTAGGGATATGATTGCTCAACATTTTTTTAAAAATACACCTGCTTTTTTTGCATTGAGCTATTTTTCCTTGTATCTCGATTATTTTTACCCTAAAGGAGGAGTAGGAAAACTATCGGAAGCCATAAAAAACAAAATACTTGAATATGGAGGAGAAATAAAGACTGAAACAAAAATTATTGAAGTAATGGCTGATAAATGCAAGGTCAGAGACCAAAACAACAGCATTTATAAATATGAAAATATTATCTGGGCTGCAGATTTAAAAACACTTTATAAATCACTAGTAATAGATGGTTTTTCTCAAAAAATCAAAACAAAAATTGAGTATACAAAAAGCAATATGCTTAAAAACAGGGGCACAGATTCTGTTTTTTCTCTGTTTTTAGAAGTTAATGTGCCAATCGAAATTTTCAAAAAAATTGCACATGGACATTTCTTTTACACCCCTTCTAAAGTAGGATTGGGAGAAACTCATCGTGAAGAACTTGACGAATTGTTAAATATTTTTGAAAAAGTTAGTAAAGATGATATTCTTAGATGGCTTGAAAAATTTACAAGGTTAAATACTTATGAGATTTCTATTCCCGGTCTTAAAGATTCAGAGCTGGTTCCTACGGGTAAAACCGGCATAATTATCAGTTTGCTTATGGAATACGATTTATTTAAAAAAATTCAAGAAGCAGCTTGGCTTGACGAGTTTTGCAATGAATTAGAGGATTGTATTATAGAAGTAATTTCGGGTTCTGTTTTCCCGATGTTAAAAGATAATATTACTGATCGCTTTTCTTTTACACCCTTAAGTATTGAGAACAGAGTTGGTAGTTCGGAAGGTGCAATTGTTGGTTGGTCTTTTCAAAAAACTATGCCGGTTGTAAATAAAATACAAATTTCGGACCGTTCAGTTCTGACTCCAATACCCTCAATTTATCAAGCAGGACAGTGGGTGTAT
>JAAXXA010000815.1 GCA_013334735.1 Bacteroidota bacterium | reverse complement strand
TTGAAGGAGAAGCGTGTCGAAGTTGACCGAATAGCCACTCTTCGACACGTCCTGAAAGGCGGACGGCTCTGAGTGACTTTTAAAGATTAGTAATAAAACAAATACAATATGAAAATTCAAAACAGTTTCTAATTATTTATATTTAAAAAAACAAAACCCCATACTTCATTTTGTACAGGATCTTGTTTTTATAATTCATTAAATTATTCTTTTACCATTTTCTTTGTATCAATTACATTTCCATCAACCATAAGGCTATAAGAATATATGCCAATAGTCAAATTTTGAGCATCAACATTAATTTTCCCAAAACCTCTTTCATTTATTTCAACTTTTTTAATTTCCCTCCCATAGAAATCAGTAAACACAATGTATGCAGATGAGGTAATGTTTTCAGGTATAAAATAACGAATTACAGTGCTTTCGTCAAAAGGATTTGGTTCATTTTGGTAAAGTATAATATTGTTTGCTAATTCAATATTTATAGCGGTTTCTGTTTGACCTGTATTATTATTTTGCATATTTTTATGTGTTGAACCTTCTGGGCAACAATTTTTTAAAACTGTCAGCAAACTGTCAGTTATTAGCTGATGATTCTTTAAGCTATCTATTGTTTTGCTTAGTTCTTGTACTGCTTTTACTATAGGAACAACAAATGATCCATAAGCCAGACTATAAATGTCATTTGTATTATCAGGTTTATGTATTGCATCAAAATCATAGCCAACTTGCTGAGCAGCAATTTCAACTTCCTGAGCAATGAAACCAGAATGAATTTTGTTCGAAGATGCCGTAAAGTCCATTCCATCTTGGTGCATTACTTTAATGCTATCGGGCATATTTTGCATAAAATAATCATCAAGTTGTTTGGTATTCAGATTATATGTAACAGGGCGAAGTTTCATAATAAATTCCAAACCTTTTACTTCTTCTTTTATATTAAACTTGAAGCGTCCATCGCTACCCGTAGAATAAAGCCCTCCTGGGGTAAAAACACCATTATTCGAAGTAGCAGCATTTCCAAGCTCTATTCTATCACTACCAAGGGCAGTTGCCCCATATCCAATAGCCGTGGCATTGGTGTAATTGCTACTGGCATCAGCATGTACCCCTAAAAATGTATTATAGGTACCTGTTGTGTTGCCATAAACAGATCCTGCATATTCACCCAGGGCTGTATTAAAAGATCCTGATAAATTTTGCCTAAGTGCATATGTCCCATTTGCGGTATTATTCTCTCCATCTTCATTAGAATAAAGCGCACTCCAGCCTGTAGCTGTATTTCCACGTGCATTGCTAGAAAAAAGGGCGTTGTAACCAATGGCTGTATTTTGCCATCCTCCAAGATTATCATTAAGAGCATTAGTTCCGTATGCGCAATTTTGTTCACCTGATTCATTAAGCCTAAGAGCGTAATTTCCTGTCGCGGTATTTTCGTTTCCTGAAACATTTTTATTTAGACTATAATATCCGAAGGCGGTATTATAATCTCCAGTGGTGTTGTCTTGAAGCGCACAATTTCCGCTTGCGGTATTGAACGTCCCTGAGGTGTTCTTATAAAGCGCACGCATTCCGGTAGCTGTGTTTTGATATCCTGAGGTGTTGTATTTGAGTGCTTGCACTCCTATGGCTGTATTATCAGCTCCTATACTTGTATTGTTGTAATAAAGCGCATCATATCCTATTGCTACATTATAGGTACCTGTGGTATTGCTATGCCCTGATAGATATCCCAAAAAAGATCTCATAAATTTTGATAATTCTTATTACAATACTTTTTTGG
>JAAXXA010000215.1 GCA_013334735.1 Bacteroidota bacterium | reverse complement strand
GTTGTCAAGTTAGGTATTTTTGGATCTTTTGTTAGAAACGAAGCTGACGATAATAGCGATATTGATTTTTTTATAGAATTTGATCCGAAATTTAAAACACTTAAAAATTTTGTGCATCTGGCTAATTTTCTCGAAAACATTTCAGGCAGAAAAGTTGAGATAATTACCCCACAATCTTTAAATAAATTTATTGGTAAATATATTACACAAGAAGTAGAATATGTCTCCATCGCTGCTTGATTTTTTACAACATATTATACATGAATGTACCTATATACAGCATGTGAAAGAAGGTAAATCGCGCGCGGAATTATTAGATGATGAAACCATTAGTAAAGCTATTGTTAGAAGTTTAGAAATAATTGGCGAAGCCACGAAAAAAATACCACAAGAATTAAAAACCAAATACCCCCAGATAAGTTGGACGGAAATATCAGGAATGAGAGATGTATTGATACATGATTATTTCGGGATAGATTATGATGTTGTTTGGAACACCATTAATCAGGATATCCCCGAATTGCACCACGAACTTCTTAGAATCATTGAAATAGAAAGCATACAATAGTCCAAAATCTTTTTCAATCTTAGCATTCCATTAAGAATTATAACATTTCTATTAATACAAAAAAATGAAAAATATTTTGTTTTATAATATTTTTAATATCTTTGTGCCACGATTTTAAATATAATAACACGATATAGTTTATTAAACAATTGTTTTACATAAGTAATATTGTATGAATACTGATACAAGCAAAGTGTTAACATATGTTATTTATACTTCGACTGAATGAGTTTGCAGAAAACAGCAATTCTCATTCGCTCAGTATAACTGAATCTAACCAGCTTTTGCTCCGCAAACCTATCAAGATTCAGTATAAAACACAGGTTAATAAAAAACTGTGAATTTATAATAGTATAAATGAGTCCACGCCGAAAAGTGTTATAAATATCTTAGAGGACTTTAGCCCTGAAATTAAGACTTCTCGGAGCAGACTCATAAATAAAATATTTTTTTTAATTAGAAAGTAACACGTATTAAATATTAGTAGCATCCTTAATATAAAAAAATCATGAAAAAGAAAACAAAAATTTCAAAAGCGCTTATTTTAACAGCTTGTGCAACGCTTATAAGCATGTCCATGTTTCAGTCAATTATTGCGCAGACAACTAAAGACACAACAGTTCTAAAAGAAATGATAGTAACAGGAACACCCGTAGAAGTGAATAAAAACAATGTGCCTATGGCAGTTTCCATAGTAAGCCGTTCACAAATTGAAGAAAACAATAAATCGGCTATTTTACCTATTCTAAATGGGCGGGTGCCGGGATTGTTTGTAACCGAAAGAGGTATTACTGGTTTTGGCGTGTCAACAGGAGCGGGCGGACAAATCACAATGAGGGGTATTGGTGGAAACCCAACGACAGGTGTTTTAATGTTAATTGATGGACATCCCCAGTTTATGGGCATTTTCGGTCACCCTTTATCCGATTCTTATATTGCATCGGATGTTGAAAGGGTCGAAGTAATACGCGGACCGGCATCAATCTTATACGGTTCCAATGCAATGGGCGGTGTGATAAATATTATCACCCGTAAACAAAAAGAAGATGGACTAAACTTAAACTTAAATATAATGGGAGGTTCATATAATACTCAAAAATATGCAATAAGTGTTGGAAGCAGAGAAAAGAAATCCAGTTCATTTACTTCATTTAATTACGATCATACTGACGGGCATCGCTTCGGTTCAAAATTCGACATTTATAATGGTTATCATAAGTTAACATATCAAATTAATCCATATCTAAATATTACAGGAGATGTAAGCCTTGCCAAATTTAACACTCAAGATCCCGGTATTGACACATTAAATGCTCAAGTCGGTACAAAAATGAACATAATACGAGGTTATGGTGCATTTACATTTGAAAATAATTACAAAAAATATACTGGTATGGCAAAAGTGTTTTACAATTTTGGGGATCATAGAATGTCCGATGGATTTCATTCAACTGATGCCAACTATGGGGCAAATATAAGCGAGTCCGTTAAACTTTTTAAAGGTAATAACATAACTATTGGATGCGATTACGCTAATTATGGCGGGAAAGCCGAAACAGAGCTTGGTGGCGGAAAGTACATGGGTTTAGTTGATACCACTATTTATGAAATTGGTATTTACGGTTTTGTTCAGCAAACATTGTTTAAAAAGTTAACTATTAATGCAGGTATTCGTATGCAAGACAACGAAGTTTATGGTCAAGAGTGGATACCATCAGGTGGGTTTGCATTTAGTATAGCAAAAAAAACGACATGGAAAGCAAATGTTTCTAAAGGTTTTCGTAGCCCAACTATCAGAGAACTTTTTATGTGGAACCACAATTCTGATTTAAATCCCGAAAAAATCATGAATTATGAAACCGGTGTTTTACAATCATTCTTTAATAATAAACTCAATCTTGAACTTACAGGTTTTATTGTAAAAGGCAATAACATGATTGTAACCGGCGCGATGGGAAAACTATTTAATACTGGAGAAATCAATAACAAAGGAATTGAGTTTGCTGCTAATGCAAATCCTGTTAAGAATTTTGCGCTTAACTTCACTTACAGTTATATTGATATGAAAAAATATGTTTACGCAACTCCAAAACATCATTTTTTCCTGAGCAGTAGCTATAAGTGGAGCAAGCTTCAACTTACGGCAGGAGTACAGCAAATTAATCATTTGAATACTGAATCTAATCCCTCAAAATCACTTTATTTTGAAGACTACACATTGTTAAATGTTAAAATATCATATAAAGTCAGGAAATATGCCGAAATATTTATAAGTGGTGAAAATCTTCTCGATCAGAAATATGAAACTCTCAGATATTACACTATGCCCGGTATTACTGTTTTTGGTGGAGCCAATCTTAAATTTTAAATATTTAAAAAAATATGAAAAAGATTATTTTTATAACATTTATCAGCATACTTTTCTTTTCAATTAAGGGATATTCTCATGAAAAAGAAAATATTATAATTGATACCGATTGCTCCATCGACGATTTAAGGGCGATATGTGAACTTATAGCTATTGATGAAGTTAATATACTTGCGATACTCACTTCCGACGGAACATTATCTCCATCTGAAGGTAGCCGGAAAGTTGCTTCACTTCTTACTTCATTAAACATATTAAATATCCCAATAGGAACAGGAAAAGATTTACAAATAGCTGCTCCTATCTGGAGACCTTTTGCTGAAGATATTTTATGGGGGAATAAGGCAAATGACAGTCTTATTGATAAATCCGGAGCAGTTTCTCTTTTTATCAACAAAATCAACGCATCTGATTTACCTATTACTATTTTTTGCTTTGGTCCTCTTACAAATATAGCTGCTGCGATTGAAGAATTACCTGAATTTTCAACTAAAATAAAAAGAATTATCTGGTATAACGAAAGTATAAATCCATTATCAGGTTTTAATTATGAAAGAGACGTAAAAGCTGCAGACTTCCTTTTCAATAAAGGTATCCAGATAGATGTGATTTCGGATTTGAATAAAAAAGGAACAGAATTTTCATATTCATTTTTAGAAGAAATTGGAAATAAAAATAATAAAATTATACAAATCATTACTTCAATTCATAAACAATCGGAAGTGTCCGAAAAAATAAAAGCAAATCATCTTAAATTATGGGATGATCTTTTGCCTGTTTATTTTCTTTTCCCTGATGTTTTCTCTATGGAAAAGGATGTAAAAGTTCCAAACATCAGTATAAACAAAGATTATGATGTCAATATTATAAAAGAAAAATTATTACATATTTATTATCAAGATTTTGCATTTTCAAATGAAGTAGTTTTTTTGCAATTTCCTACAGACAGTTGTTTCTTCGCAGAAGACATAAAAAAATCAATGAATGATATTATCAGGTTCTATGGTAAAGAAGAATGGAAGAAATGTGTATTAACAAATGAAATTCATGGACATCTCGGCACTTATTCTATTATAGGAGCAAAGATGGGCGTAAAAGCTTGCGAATATTTGAATGCAGAAGTTGATAGGGTAAGTGTAGTTTCAAATGCGGGAAATAAACCGCCATTAAGCTGCATGAACGACGGCTTGCAAATAAGTACAGGAGCTACGCTGGGTTTAGGAATGATAAGTATTTCCAATGACACGATTAAAACTCCATCTGCCATTTTCTCTTATAATGGAAAAAAAATAAAAATAGTATTAAAAGAAGAAGTACAAAAACAAATTACAAATGATATCAATGGTATTATAAACAAATATGGGGCTTTGACTCCTGCTTACTGGGAAGCGGTTCGCACCATTTCAATTAAATACTGGCAAAAATATGACAGGAACAAAATATTTGATATTATTGCACTTTAATAAGCGGGTCCAATATTTATTTAAAATTAAAGGTTAAGTTTATTAATAAATTAAAAATGGAGTAATTATGCATATTCCCGATGGTTATTTAAGCCCGCATACATATATTCCATTAATTGGAGCTTTTGTGGCGGCTACTGCTATTAAAACTCATTCACATTATGTTTTTCATAAACATTGAAATATTACAAATTGTTTTGCTTGCATTAATATCCCACTTTGTCCATCTTTTGTTAATAATATTTTTTGATTATGAACGTAGGTTCATTATCTTTGTCGAAAATATCTATTTGGAAATTTAAAATAAATACATAAATAATGAATACGGATTAACGATTTTTTATTTTAGAATAGCTTGTATTACTTCGTAAATCATCATTTTTATAGTGAGCTTGTCGAACCTACGTTAATCCTTGTTCTTAAATCAAAATGCAATAAATTACCCCTTGTAAAGAATGAATAATGGCAAGACCGCAGAAAAACAGAAAAATTTGTAATCCACCTCCAATGAAGGGATTTAAACCTTTTGGCATTCCCTTATGTAAAGCAGAAAAAATTAAATTAACTTATGAAGAATACGAAAGCATCAGATTGGTTAATTATGTTATGCTTCCTCAGGATAAAGCAGCAGAAAAAATGAATGTTTCCCGACCAACCATAACACGTATTTATAATAAGGCTTTAAAAATAATTGCTAAAGCTTTCGTTGAAGGTAAAGCTATAGAAATTGCAGGCGGTAATTATAAATTTGAAAAAGAATGGTTCAAATGCAAGAAATGTCATAAATTAATACAGGGCGTTAACAATCATATTAAGTGCGAAAACTGCTTATTATATAACGAAAACGAGTTAATCAATTTAAATCTATCTTAAAAATGGCTGAAGATTTATATTCCATATTAAAAAAAGATATTCGTTTTATTGAGGGTTTGTATGCCTGCATAAACTGCGGAACATGCACAGCAATTTGTCCGGCAGCAGAATTTTATAATTATGATCCCCGGTTGATAGCCGATACAGTTCAAAGCAAAGACAATAAAAAAATTGAAGAACTTTTAAAAAGCGATACTATCTGGTATTGCGGTGAATGTTTATCATGCAAAACACGTTGTCCAAGAAACAATACGCCCGGCTATATAATTCAAGCGCTACGGCATCTTTCACATCAATTAGGCTATTTTGTTGAAAGCGAAAAAGGGCGACAATCATTAGCAATAAAACGAACTACCGGTGATGAAATCTTAAGAAGCGGATA
>JAAXXA010000814.1 GCA_013334735.1 Bacteroidota bacterium | reverse complement strand
AACTTTTTTCAAAGGCAGATTCCATGATTTTGTTGTAGTTAAAATATATACAGCTGAAGAATCAATAATTTTTTGAGAATAACTTATAATAATATTTTTTTTACTATAAGGTTTTATCTCAATAGGGACAACTATATAATTTTCAAATTTATTAATGAATAATTCTTTTTTGCTTTCTGAATCAATAGCTGAAACCTTGTAATAGGGTAATTGATCTAAAGAAGTATTTATCGGATAATAAACTAATTGTCTTGCAATTTTGCCTGCTTTATTTTGAAAAGTATATTTTCCATAAACATTAAATGTATCATTTGATATATTAAAGTTTATAGTTTCCTTAATAAATGAAATATCTTGAGCAAAAATGCATAAATTAAATGTGGAAAAAAAAAGTAATAAGGGAAAACGAATCATTTGCCAATTTTAAACTTTTGAATGTAGGTAATTACAGCCCCTTCGCCATAGAAGTTCTTAGTTACTGCACAATAATATTCATTAGAATTTTCGTTTTTATAACTTCTATATTCCTTAATCAAATCATGAGCAGATTCTCGTTCAATAATTTTTCTGTCATGAATATTCCATACAAAAATATTATTCCAAGAAGGAGGATATCCTGAATGTAAATCTTCATAGTAAATAATTTTTCCATCTTTATTTGCAATAAAAATTTCTATTTCATCATGATAAATATTGTCTTTATTGATTGTATCAATTGAAAACCGAACAGTAGAATCAGAAATTACTTTTACTTCAAAATTTAAATCATTTTTAAAATAGTTCTGTTGTTGCAGCCCGGTATTCAAGTTAATTTTTAAATATACATTACTATCATTTTTAAATAATATTTTTTGATTATATAATTTATTAAAAACCCCATTTTTAAATATTGATGATTTTTTATCCAAGTTGCCCGGAATATTAACGGAAAGATCGTATTCTTTGATAAATAGATTTTTAATTGAAAAATTTCCTGTTGAATCTGTTTGTACCGGTAATAAAAAATCTACTTTTTGGGTAAGCGCTATGCAAATCCATGCATTTTTGACAGGCATATTATTTTTGTCTTTAACTATTCCTGATATTGAGCAGTTTGAAGTAGCATTGAAAAAATCATATCCAAGCGTAGGTTTGCTTGATATAACAATATCTTGAGACGCTTGTGCCGCTAATGGATTATGAAAACGATTACAGATTATTGCACAAAGTGATTGACCTTTTTGAGGAGCAATATGCGGGTAATTTAATATAAGATCTGAATAAAAACTAAATTGTTTTTCACTATTTAATTTACCCCACATAAATGTTGTAAAATATGCAAAATACCAAACATCACCGTTGAATTTTGATTCAAAATGTAAGCAATCACCGTTACGAATTAATTTTATTGGTTTTTCTAAATCAGCATTTGTTAACAATATACAATTACCTTTGAATTCAACACCTTTTTTAATTATTGCTGTATCAGTAGATGTAACAATTCTAAGACCATCAAGGTTCTCAAAATTTGTAAAAAGTTTATTGCATAATTCAATAGTCCAATTATCGCTATCGTCAAAAAAAACTTCGCTAATAATTGGTAATATACTAGGGTTTGCAGAGGTTATCTTAGGAGTAGCGCAAATAATCAATATTGATAATAAAATTAATGTTTTTTTCATTTGTTATCACATTTAAAGTGTTTGTTAACACCAGATTATTGGCACTCGCATAGTACCATTTTATTTATTGTAAGATTTTTCCATTAAAAACTAATCTTCAACTGAGGATTAAGATTGAATGTTTTCCTGTG
>JAAXXA010000813.1 GCA_013334735.1 Bacteroidota bacterium | reverse complement strand
GTTTCCTGCCCAACCCCAGTCGAAATGAAAATAATTGGTTCCCTGATAGCCATCGCAAACAAAAGCATGCCCACCATCATTAACATCATCTCCCGAATAAAGAACAGGTCTTTTATTATCAAGTTCATTTTTCAATAAATTTTCCCATGCAGTGCTAGTGTATGAATCCTTATCTGCAATCTGGATATTGGAAGAATATTTAAAGTGATTTTTCAAAGCATCTTTAGCATCATCCATATAAGCGCCGGAAGCATCGGGCGCATAATTCATATCAACAGAAACACCGCAGTGATATAGCAATTTGGCAATAGCGGAATTTGAAATATCACAGCTATTTGTCATAGCATTCCAATCGTAAGTTGAAGTACCGAAGTTTACAGACAAATTGCCATAATTAGAATAATAACTATGGGAACCCTGCCCCTGATTGGGATATCTGTAATAATACATAACCTGCCCCATTGCAGTTGCAACGCATCCCACATAACATTTACCTCCGGGTCCGGCAGCATCAGCAGGACAAAGGTCGTTGTAACATTCATCCTGACTCCATTTAGAAAGCAAGAGAGGAGTAGTTGCCTGTATTTCCTTAACAGCCTTAAAATCCTTTAATTTAACATTTAGGCGCTCCCATGCAGCTTTTATTTCAGGTGTGGCAATATAGTTTGAAGTAATAGCTTTAGAAATTTGCTTTTTATAAGAATCCATCCATGAAATAAATTGTGAAGGTTGATTTTGTTCTGTATATACGCTTTCGTAAGAATATCCAAGTATTGGAGTTAAAGCATCGTCGGCTGCAACAATTACAAAACCATTATTGCTGAAATTAAAAATATAATATAGGATCAATGAATTGTTTGATATTTTATAATTGCCTGTTATTGAAACAGACTTTGATGATAATGTAGTAACACTTTGTTCCAAATAAAAATTTACAGCTACTAATTTTGCTTGTTCTATTTCAACTTTTTTTGCATAAACAGATTGATTGTAAACAGAACAGAATAAAAAGGCAATGCACAATATAAATTCAAAGATTATTTTTTTTAAAGTATTCATGTAAAAGGTTTATTTTAATCAATAAAAAACTTTTTTGTTATAACATTCTCAGAAGTAACAACTTTTAATAGATATGCTCCTTTTGCCAAAGAAGATATATCAATATTTTTATTAAAAACTCCCGTAATATTTGTAATGGTAGAGTAAACAACTTGTCCTGTAATGTCAATAAATTGCAATTCCACTTTTTGTTTTCCTGTCAGATTAAATGAAATATTAAGTTTATCGTGAGCAGGATTTGGAAAAACAGTCAGCTTATTTTGCAGATCATTATTAGTAACACCTAAAGGAGTTGAGGTATAATAAGCTTTCCAGCCTGATGCATTATTAAATGAATTTGTTGAAAAAATAATATATAACTGACCGCTGTATGAAGTGATATCAGCAGGAATAGAGCTTCCTGAATATGTAGCCAGATAAATAGACGAAATAGGGTCAACAATTCTAATTTTGTCTTTTTCGGGTTCTGTATTAAAATCAGTAAAATGCAAAGTAACTGTTGCTGCATTAGACGGCTCCAAAGACCATCGGCAATCAGTATTACTTATATAATCATATATTCCGCTCCCATCACTAAAAGTGTCACTAGGGGCAGTAAATGTAGTTACGCCGGAACAATAATTAGCATAAGTAGTTATGTAAGTAGCCATCCAACCTGTGGAATTGACAGTTGCATTTGAAGTAAATTTAATAAACATAGTTGAAGCGGTTGAAGAAATATCAGATGGTAAAGTACTA
>JAAXXA010000214.1 GCA_013334735.1 Bacteroidota bacterium | reverse complement strand
AATAGAAAAAGAATTATCTGTAAAAGAGATTGATTCGCCTTCACAAGTTGTAGCATCGCTTATTGTAAAGTTGGTTTTGATTTTAATTTCAACATCTAAAGTGTCATAAGAATCGTAAACACATTTTAGAGTATCTTTAGTAATACCGCAGCGGTAGTACATTTCAACGGATATTTTTTTATGTATATAATAAGTACCTGAATTTTGATAAGTGTGTACAGGATTTTGCATAGCTGATGTAGAGTTATCGCCAAAATTCCAAAGTCTTTCTGTGATAGTGCCATAAGAGCTGCTGGTAGAATCTGTAAAAATGTAAGTTCCTCCGTTACAAGTTAGTGTGTCGGGCGCTATACTAAATTTATGTCTTACGCTATCAATAGTTAATGTGTAACTTTTATTACAATTATCAAAACAATTTCCATTTCTGACATTATTGTCTTTAAATTCAAGATTAATTTTATAACGTCCGGCTTTGGAAAAAGTAATGAACGTGGTATCTTCAGGATCTAAATTAGTAACTTGATTTGTCTGCAAATCTTCCATTTGAAAAAGAGTAACGGTGTCATTTCCTGAAGAACAGTCATAAAATCCTAAAGTTACCGGGGGTGAGCATGCAACCTGATCGGAACATGATCCGGCCGAAGAATCCTTTTTTACATGGCATAACCCGGTTTTTGGATATTGATTCCAAATCCTTTTGTATAATGTATCATTACAACCATTAGCTCCGGCAACAAAAAGAACCGTATCTAAACCCTCAGGTATATAGCCTGTGTAAAAAATTGCATTTTGCTGATAAGCGGAATCGGAAAAAATTGAGTCTGAATATGGGTAATATCCTAAACTCCAATACCAATAGCTAATATGCTTGGCAGGGTCATTAAATCCTGAAATACCCGAAAACAGATATGTGCCAAGACATAATGTGTCCGCAGATATAAGGGTATCATGGCATACTTCAACCGGAGATATTGTAAAATCAATATAGTCGGGTTTTGCCGCAGGCTTGATATAATTAGTTTTTACAATAGTATCTTTGCATCCCTGAAACGTAGTTAATTTTAAACTTACGGTAAATTCCCCCGTAGCCATATATGTATGAGACGGGGCTTGCGAATCGGATGTATTTCCATCACCAAAATCCCATGACCAGAAAACAATTGAATCCATTGAATGACTATTATTATTAAATTGTATTAATAATGGAATACAACCGCTTACTAAAGAAGATGAAAAATCAGCTTCAGGTTTGCCTATTTTTACTAATTTAGTCTGTTCGGCTTGGCATCCGTAAATATTTGTTAAGGTTAGTTTTACTAAAAATGTTGGATTATATACCGAATCCTGAATAAAAAAAGTATGCGAAGGTTGTTGAAGAGTGGAAGTAGTTCCATCGCCAAAATTCCATAAATAATTTAATGTACCTTCTGAAAGATTAATAAAATTAACAGTTAGCGGAGATATGCAGGAAAATGTATCGGCAGGCGTGAAATTAGCGTTGAGAGGATAATACACTTTTGTTATACTATCGGCGCATCCATAGGGGTTTGATGATATTAATTTAATTGAATACGGACCCGCGTTTAATGTACTGTAAGAATGAGAAGGATTTTTAATAATACTTGTTTCTCCATCGCCAAAATCCCAAAACCATGAATTAGCAGAAGAGCCGGATAAATCCTGAAAGTTGAAATTGGTAACGCTGTCGTTGCAATTTACCGTATAACTAAAATCAGTAAGAAAACTGTTAACAACTATATTTTGTGTTGAAGTGTCTTTACATCCATTGCTTCCTGTAACAATCAACCGAACTGTAAAAGTATTTAAAGAATTATAAATATGAATTGGATTTTTAATAGTGGAAGCGCCTCCATCGCCAAAATCCCATAAATATGTCAACCCGCTGCCTGTGGATGTATTCTGAAAATTAACAGAATTAGGGGGTGCATCACAATCAGTCATTGATGAAGTGAAATTTGCCACAGTAGTGCTGTTTACTTTAATATAATTACTTTTAATATATTTGTTCTGACATCCGTTAGCGTCTTTTACTACAAGATAAACAGTGTATGTGCCCGATGCATTATATGTATGCGTGGGGTTTTGTAAAACAGAATAACCCCCATCGCCAAAATCCCAGTACCAGTTAGAAATAACATTTGATAACGGAATTGACTGATCTGTAAAAGAAATTGTTAAAGGTTTACAACCTGTTGAATCAGAAGCCGCAAACTTGCAAATAGGAGATGGGAAAACCTTGATATAAAATGGTTTGATCAAAGTATCGCTTCCTGATGTATTTGATACTATAAATGTGATAGTATATGCCCCCGGATTCATAAATGTTGTTTGGGGGTTTTGTAAACTCGAAGTGCTACCGTTACCAAAATCCCAATGCCAGTTTGTGGAAGCGCCCGTGGAAAGGTCATGAAATTGTACAACAATTGGATTGCAACCTGAAGGGTTGTCGCAGCTAAAGCTCGCGTTTAGCTGTGCGACAGTTGCTTTCGATAGCAAAATCAAACTAAACAATAAAATAATAACGCTGACGCGACAGCAAAAATTGAAAATATTTTTTCCAAAAAAGCGAATCATAAACTATTATCATCTGTTCGGTAAAAATAAAGAAAAATTTGTTAAAAAACTATTTTGAATTTATATTTTGTTCGGTTTTTATTATTTATCCTTAAAGTCATTCCACCACGGCGAAGAGTCGTCCGTCATCCTGAGGAGCGAAGCGTCTCGAAGGATAGGACGTGTCGAAGAGTGGTTATTCGGTCAACTTCGACACGCTTCTCCTTCAACTAAGGTTTCATGGATAATCGGCTCTCCGCCGTGGCGGATTGATCTCATAAATATGTCATTAAAGGAAATTTGAAAAATTCAAAACAGTTTCTTAATTAACTCTCATTTGACCTAAAATCTGCATAAAAAAGAATAATGCTATCCAAAAATTCTCAAAAAGCCATTTTTCTATGTGTTTTTTGATATAATTTGCCTTAAAAATTTTAATTTTACCACAATTTTTTGTATCTTTGCTCTTTAATAGTAACAAAAATATACTAATGAAAAATTTCTATCATAAAGTATTTTTACTCATTTTATGCCTTTCTTATTTCACAGCATCTGCCCAAACAGTTAACGATTCTGTTTTTATTAATAAAGCCGTAAAAGCAGCTGTAATTAATTTTCAGAATGATCAGCAGGTAGCAGCAACGGTTTCAACACCGGTTCCAACACCCCTTTTGAATAAAAACAAAGCGCTAACTCCAGAAGATTCTGCTTTCGGAACAGCTCTTGGAAAGCGTTCCATTCCAAATAAAGACTGGCAAAAAGGCGGAATTTTTGAAAACGGTAAACCAGAAGATGAAATCCTTGAAAAAAGAACGGAGTTTTCTAAGAAATTCAAAATGGATTCAAATAAAGTACGTGTGATTATCGCCGGACCACTTCACTATAAAGCAGCAAACGACGCGTGGGAAGATATCAACCTAAAAATTGTTTCATCTAATGATATTAAATATAATTACATAAATGAAACTAATAAATTTGTAAGTAAATTCGGTAAAGATATTAACGATGGTGTAAAAGTGACTTATAAAAGCAACGTGGCTTTATTTGGTATTAATCCTTGCATTAGCTATAATGAAGGAAAACCTTTATTTCAATTTCATAATCCTGAAGTTACTGTTAATGAAAATAAACTTAGCTACAATAATTTTTATAACAACGTAAAACTTGAATACGAAGTAACATCAGCCGCTCTTTATCAAAGATGGATTTTTGATACCGTGAATGTTTTTAAGGGGATTTCAAAATCAGAGAATCTTTCCGTAACTGAAACAATGCACCTACCTTTGGGAGCAGTTCTGTATGATTCGTTAGGCTTGATAAACGATAGCAGGGAAGTAAAAGGTGTTATATATGTAGTAATAGGAAATGACACTATTTCTTCCTTATTGCCGGCAAGAATATGGGATAGCAAATTTACAGGTGATCCAATAAACTCTATATATAGCGGAACAGATGAAAACAGTACTAGTATTTTCTCTCCTATTACAAAAATAAGCTGGAAATCTGATGGCATGATTGATATTACTGTTGTTGTACCGGTTGGTTGGCTTGTTTCTCCCGACAGGAAATACCCTGTAACCTTGGATCCTACTTATTACGTAGAAATATTTCATTGGGGAACTAATAATTATGAGTATCCATGGAATACTTGCTGCAACTCAAGAACATCTCAAATATATCTTCTTTCTGGTGATATAGGTTATAGTGGAACTATATCTGGAGTGGCATTTGGACACAATATTAATAACGGTATGTCAAACGGTTCTGCAACTATAGGGCTAAAATCAACATCTGGCATTCAATTCGGAGGTCCAACCTTACAAGGCGGATTTACTAATGTTTTTGGACCTAGTACCTTAAATTACACATCCGGTGGCGGGGGTTATTGGCGGATGATAAATACATCCTCTTTTACATACAACACTTCATCAAATCTTATGGTTCAAGCATATTTTAATAATGCATCTCATAATGGTCTTCCATACACTTCAGGGGGTACTTGGTTTTGGAGGAGTTCTCCTTATACCAGTCATTGCTGGGCATGGAACGGTTGCTCCTATTCAGGTAGTGGAGGTACACCTGCTTATGGTTGGAATACTCCTAATGTGGAATTGATAATTACAGTAGCACCGGCTTGTACTAATGCCAGTACACCTAGCAGTCTTTCTGGTTTTGGTTCTGGAACTACAACAGCTAATATAACATGGAACGCCAGTAGTGGCACTGCAACAATCACATATTACTGGGCTGTTAAAACCTATCCGGGCGGAACAGTACATGCCTCAGGCAGCACAACCAATGCTTATGTCAGCACTGTAACCGGTTTAAACTGTGGTACTAACTATTATTTCACTGTTTATGCGTCAAATTGTAGCGGATGGACTTCTTCAACTGCCACAATGGGAGGTTACTTTTCTACTTCTTCTTGTTGTTCCTCTCCTTCAAACGAAGCTTGTTCGGGAACTTCAATAGGAAGTTTACCATATAGTTATTCAGGTAATCTCGGCTGCACTAATGACTGTTCAGGACAACCCTATAATGATGTATTCTTCAGGTACAATTGTACCTCAACCGGATCATATACTGTAGATATGTGCGGTAGCAGCGGAGATACTTACTTAAAAGTATATTCCGGTTCTTGTTGCGGTTCTTCAATAGGTTCTTCTGACGATGTTTGTTCAGATGATCCATCTCTCACAGTTTCGATGAATTCCGGAACAACTTATTATATAGAATGTGGTGATTATAGTTCTGGAGCTTCTCCAAATGAGTCATATTCTTTTCATATGGAAAGAGCTTGCGATCTTGCTACAACACCTAATGGGCTTTGGAGTAATGTTACCGGACAAACAACATCTTCACTATATTGGAATTCAAGTAGCGGTACTTCAACAATTTATTATTACTGGGAAGTTCAGACATCAGGCGGTTCGTATGTAGATGACGGTTATGCAGGATCTGGAACATCTGCTAATGTAAACGGTTTATCTTGTGGTACACAGTATCGTTTTAAAGTTCAGGCATATAATTGTAGCACATATTCATCTTGGTCATCATATAGCTATTTTACCACAAGTTCTTGTTGTGTAGTAGCCGGAACGCCAAGCACTCCATCTCCTTCGTCATCTAC
>JAAXXA010000213.1 GCA_013334735.1 Bacteroidota bacterium | reverse complement strand
TTACATCCGAAATAGCTCCGTATTGAGTCCCTTTTAAATATATGCTTGTAAATATTATCGGTTCGCCTGTTTCTTCTTCCTTAATAAACCCCTTAATGCTGGCTGTTTGAGAAAATATATTTAAACTCAAAAAACAATTAAATAATAAACTTAAAATAAAAAGTCTTTTTTGAAACATACTCAATAATTATTATTTAAAAAATTCATTATACGACAAAAATAAGGAGTTTTAGCATATAAGGGTAGTTTTATTAATAAATTTATTACAACTTGTACCATGTAAACATTAAGAAACTGTTTTGAATTTTCATATTGCATATGTTTTTATTACTAGTCTTAAAAGTCACTCAGAGCCGTCCGCCTTTCAGGACGAGTCGAAGAGTGGCTATTCGGTCTACTTCGACACGCTTACACTTCAACTGTCGTTTCAGTATAATCGGCTCAGTATGACCTCATAAATTAGTCTTTAATCTTTAAAAAAAATCAAAACAGTTTCTAAAAATTAAAAAATATATTTTTGTACGTAACTAGGTATAAATCAAATTTTTTTAATTTTTTTTTGCAAAGATGTTTGAAAATTGATATATTTAATGTAAATTTGTACAAATTATTGAATTTCTATTACAAATGACAAAAAAAATCAGACAATATTTCCTGAAAATCAAAAGCTATTTTAAAGGCAAAGTGATTGAGCAAACAAATAGCAAAATAAATCCTTGCCTTGAGGTTAAGTATGTTAATGGAAATTTTCTCCTGAATTCTTTTCACATTAATTATTCTTACGGCTCTAATCAGAAAATATTTCTTGCCGAATTAAAAAAAATAAATATTCAAAACCGAAATATTAAAGATGTTTTGATTTTAGGTTTTGGCGCAGGAAGCGTTGCCTCTTTGTTGCATGAAAAATTTAAAATCAATTGTAATATTACCGGTGTCGAAATTGACGAGAAAATAATTGAGCTAGCTCACAAATATTTTAATGTCCAGCGTTTTGAAAATACTGAAATTATCTGCGCTGATGCTTTTGATTTTATATCGAAAAATGAAAAATTGTTTGACCTTATAATTGTAGATGTTTATATTGACAACGTTATTCCTCAGAATATTGAAAGTGAGCAATTTATTAAACAACTTAAAACTTCTTTAAATAATAAAGGTATTATTGTCTTCAATAAACTTATTTACAGTAAAGAAACAGATATTTCTTCAAAAGTGCTTTATGATACTTTCAGTAAAGTTGTTGGAGAATGTAAATATCACAAAATAAACCGCCATCATACAAATACAAATCTGATGCTTTTCTACGAACATACAGGCTCATTTTCAGATTCTTTAAAAATAAAACCTCCTTTTTCTTCTTTTTTCTAAATATTCTGATATTATTTTTCTTTTTTATTTTTTCTTTAAAATCAATGTTAATTTTGCATTAATTTTAATTTTATAAATGATATGTCTATATCACATAATGAACTAATATCCAAAGAACTTGGTATTAACATTAAACAGGTTGAAAATACTATCTCATTATTAGAAAGCGGCGCAACTATTCCTTTTATCGCGAGGTATCGTAAAGAGGTAACAGGTTGTTTGGACGAAGTGCAAATAGCTCAAATCCGGGATTTGCATTTCCTGCTTATTGAAATCGATAAAAGAAGAAAAAGCATTATTGAATCTTTACGTGAACAGGAAAAACTTACCGAAGAACTAGAAAAACAGCTTAATACTTCTTCATCTCTTGCTGATTTAGAAGATATTTACCTTCCATATCGTCCTAAGCGTAAAACTCGCGCTACTATTGCTGTTTCCAAAGGACTTGAACCTCTGGCAAAATTTATTATGCAACAAAAAAATTCCGATCCAAAAATTAAAGCGGAAGAATTTATCAGCGATGAAAAAGGTGTTTTAACAACTGAAGATGCTCTAACCGGTGCACGCGATATTATTGCCGAATGGGTTAACGAGAATCAACAGGCACGTCAACGTTTACGTAATTTGTTTCTAAAAGAAGCGACTTTACGTTCTAAAATTATAAAAGGAAAAGATAAGGAAGGTGATAATTATCAGAGCTATTTCGATTGGGAAGAAAAATTGCAGAAAGCCCCATCACACAGAATTTTAGCCATTTTTAGAGCTGAAAATGAAGGATTTTTAAAAGTTGCAATTGCCCCACCTGAAGATAAAGCAGTTGAAATACTTCAGCATATTTTTTTAACTGCTTCAAATGAAGCATCCGAACATGTTGATATTGCTGTTAAAGATGGCTACAAGCGCCTGCTCGCCCCCTCTATTGAAACAGAAATAAGGCAATTCTATAAAGAAAAAGCCGACAATGAGGCTATTAGGGTTTTTGCTGAAAACCTAAGGCAATTACTTCTTGCGCCACCGCTAGGTCAAAAAAATATTCTCGCTATTGATCCCGGATTCCGTTCCGGTTGCAAAATAGTTTGCCTCGACAAACAAGGAAAACTTTTGCATAATGAAACTATTTATCCTCACCCACCCGAAAATCAGGTTAAACAGTCTGCAAACAAAATTCAAAGTCTTGTTAATGCTTATAAAATTGAAGCCATTGCAATCGGGAATGGTACTGCAGGGAGAGAAACAGAGCGTTTTGTAAAAAGCATCCACTTCGATAAAGATGTGTTGGCGCTTGTGGTTAGCGAAAACGGGGCATCAGTTTATTCTGCATCTGCTATTGCAAGGGAAGAATTTCCTGATTATGATGTTACTGTTAGGGGAGCTGTATCAATTGGCAGACGTTTGATGGATCCTCTTTCAGAACTTGTTAAAATTGATCCGAAATCTATTGGAGTGGGCCAGTACCAGCATGATATTAACCAAACTGAACTAATGAAAGGGCTTAATGATGTTGTAGTTAGTTGTGTTAATGGTGTAGGTGTTGAAATTAATACTGCAAGCAAACAGCTCCTTACTTATGTTTCTGGAGTAGGTCCAACTTTGTCTCAAAATATAATTGATTACCGGAATAAAAACGGAGCTTTTAAATCAAGAAACGAGTTGAAAAAAGTTGCCCGTTTTGGCAGTAAGGCTTATGAGCAGGCAGCAGGATTTTTGAGAATACAAAATGCTGAAAATATCTTAGACCGTAGCGCAGTTCATCCTGAAAGCTATCATTTGGTATCTGAAATGGCTAAAAAACTTAACTGTACAGTTAGCGATTTGGTTGACAACGAAGAACTTCGTAAAAAAATAAAGTTGGAAGAATATGTTAGCGAACAAGTGGGAATGCCTACTCTAAAAGACATTATGAGTGAACTTGCAAAACCGGGCAGAGATCCACGAAAAAAATTCGATTTTTTTGAATTTGATAAAAATGTTCATTCAATTAAAGATTTGAAACAGGGTATGATCTTACCGGGAATTATTACTAATATCACAGCCTTTGGAGCTTTTGTAGATGTTGGTGTACATCAGGACGGGCTTGTGCACGTAAGTCAGCTTGCCGACCGCTATATAAGTAATCCTAACGATGTTGTAAAACTGAACCAGAAAGTAAAAGTGAAAATAATGGAAGTGGATGCTGAAAGAAAGAGAATTTCCATGTCGATGAAAGAGGTTGGAAGCATGAATGAAAAAAGTGAAATATAAAAAAAATAAAGTTTTTAAATTAAATTTGTAAAAATTAAAAAATCTTTTACCTTTGCAGTCTCAAAAAAATAAACAATGAAAAGAACATTCCAACCATCACAACGAAAAAGAAGAAATAAACACGGTTTCAGAGAAAGAATGGCTACAGCTAATGGTCGTAGAGTATTATCATCACGCAGAGCTGCAGGAAGAAAAAAACTTACTGTTTCTGATGAAAAATTACACAAAAGATAATTTTTGTGTTAAGTATAATATACTTTAAAAAATAGGGGAGAGCTTTGCTTCTCCTTTTTTTGTTACTGTTAATTTATTTGAGACTATAAGAACTATTACATATTTACAACCGCTGTGAAGTAATCTATTACTAGTAAGATTGCTTCGGTAAAAACCTCGCAATGACGCGTTGTTTATATGGTTTTTAGAGGTGTCGTTAAAATAATGCTTTTTTAGAATCATGGCGCAAAAAACACAAAATCGTTATTCGTCAAAAACTCCTGTTAAAAAGGAAGTCGCAAATAATCAGGTAGTTGTAGCGTCTTCTTTAAAAATTATTTTTTAAAAACCCGCTTATTACTTTCTTTTCTTTTTTTCTTTTTTACTTTATTCAAATTCGCTTTTAAATAAATATGCTCTTGATGACAGGATGCTTATTACCGAAAATCAATATACCAAAGAGGGTATAAGCGGTTTTGGTAAAATCCTTTCCACCGATTCTTTTGTAGGATTTTTTGGAAAACAGAAAAATCTCCTTGCAGGCGGTCGTTACAGACCTTTACCACAGTTAATGTATGCTACAGAATACAGCTTATTTGGACTTAGCCCATTTGCAGAACATTTAATAACATTACTTTGTTATGTATTTGCCTGCTTACTTGTTTTTAAAGTACTTACAATGTTTTTTCCTCCCGGAAATAAACCCTGGTACTTCACAATATCTTTTATTGCAGCAGCTTTATTTGCCGCGCATCCTCTTCATACCGAAGTTGTTGCAAATATCAAAGGAAGAGATGAAATTCTTAGCTTGCTTGGCTCATTTGGCGCTTTATATTTCGTTCTTAAATATATTAATAATTCGCGATCACTTAATCTGGTATGGGCGTCCCTGGTATTTTTCCTAGGATTGATGTCGAAAGAAAATGCAATTACTTTTTTAGCAGTTATTCCGCTTTCAGTATATTTTTTTACTAAATCTCCTTTAAAGAAAGTTTTAATTTCTCTTGGTTGTCTTGTAATTGTATCTGCTATTTTTATTTTTATCCGTTTCAAAGTCCTTGGATTTTTAATGAGTGGTAGTTTGGATACTGAAATATTGAATAACCCTTTTGCCGAAGCAGATACATTACAAAAATATGCAACAATTTTTTTGACATGGGGTAAATATCTTATATTGGTTTTATTCCCACATCCTCTTACTCACGATTATTATCCAAGACAAATTCCTATTATTGGTATGGATGATTTACGAGCTCTTTTACCATTATTAATTTATGGTTTTTTGTTCTTTTACGCTCTTATAAATATAAAGAAAAAATCAATAATAACTTATTGCATCCTCTTTTTTATATTAACTTTTTCAATCTCTTCAAACATGGTATTTTCGATAGGAACATTTATGAACGACAGATTTATGTTCATTCCATTGCTTGGTTTTTGTATCATACTTGGATATTTGTTTTCTGAAAAAATCCCAAAATGGTTTGGTGCAGGCTCATACAGGAATGTAATTTTTGTTTCCCTTGGAACGATTCTTTTGCTATACAGTATTAAAACGATTTCCCGAAACCCTGTATGGTACGATGATTATACTCTTTTTACAACCGATGTAAAAGTATCTTCAAATAGTGCCAAATGCAATGTCTCGGCAGGAGGACTGACGCTCGAAACTTCCAAAAATGAAACAAATCCGGATAAAAAGAAAAAAATGATTTATGTTGCTATAGATTATTTAAACAAAGGCATTAAAATTCATCCTAAGTACACTGCCGGATGGTTTTTGCTCGGTAATGCAATGCTGGCTCTGGAAGATTACAAAAAAGCCGGTGAATATTATATATATGTACTTAGCACTGTCCCTTATTATAAAGGCACTACTAATAATTTG
>JAAXXA010000812.1 GCA_013334735.1 Bacteroidota bacterium | reverse complement strand
TGCAGATTCATCTAATCATTTTGAACGTTTAACAATGCTAGAAAATACAAATGAAAATCAAGATGACATGCCATTTTAAAAAGGAGTATTATTGCGAAATATTCAAAACATAAATCTTAAGTTTTGTGAAGCTGATTTAAAGGGCTATAAACAAAGAACTTGTCAGGTTATTAAAGCAAGCGATGTTGTTATAGCTTTAGCGGCTGATTTTACAACTTATGGAGAAATAGCAACTTTACAAACAGCGAAAACATATGGTAAGTTATACATTCCAATTGATATAACTAAAGATATTTGTTTTACTGATACTTCTAAAGTAAGAAGTTTAATAATACAATATGCTAAATTTAAGAAAAAATCATCTTTGATATTGAATATTGCGGGTAATGGAATTTATACATTAAAAAAATTTGGGAATCAAGAAATGTTTGATGATTTGGTATCAGATTTTTTAAATAGTGTACTTGATTTATCTGATATGTCAATTGATAAATTTGTTTCTATGTCAATTGATAAATTTGTTTCTGGTGGTCAAACTGGTATTGATGAAGCAGGTATAAAAGCTGCATATCAATATCGTATACCAAATATTACTGTTATTGCTCCCAAAGGATGGGCGTTTAGAGACAAAGATGGTAAAGATATTTATGATAAAGATTTGTTCATAAATAGATTTGCAGAACTTGTGCAACCAGTAGTTTAATTTAATGTATTCAAGAAAATTTAATGATATTTTTTTATATATATTAATGATCTTGATATATATTTTTGTGCTTTTTAATGATTTATTTAAAATTAAAGGAATAAAATATGCTAACTAGCGATGACAAGAAAATTATGGAATCACATCAGAATACTCTGTTTGTTCATAGAGATGAATTTACAGTTGCAACCTATTATGATCCTAATACAAAAATTGTTTATATGGGTATAGCCAAGAAAAACAAAAAAGATGTCGTGTATCGACGTAAATTAGGTAATACTATAGCTTTAGGTAGAGCCTTAACACGTAAGACTCCACTTTTAACAGAAGTGGAACAATTCAATAAAGCTGAAATCAGAGACAAAGTAGATAATTTTTTATCATGCAAACCTTCAAAGCAGTCCACCAAGACTTAATAGCTTTAAAAAAAGCTTGTATAGAAGTTCTAAGTATTGCTCCGATAGAATATTATCCACGCATAAAAGTTAAAATTATTGATATTAATAGAAAGATTACTATTAGTTATCAGTCTATAAAAACAATTTATTCATTATTTAAACCAGAAGGAAAAACAAATGAAAATTAAATCAATTAACAAAGTGACCTTGTTAGGTCATGTCGGAAAAGCTGAAGTAAAAACCACTCAGTCTAATTATACAATTCTTACTTTTAGTTTGGCAACAAACGAAAATGATCAATGTGAAACAACAACAACATGGCATTCTATAAAGGTTTTTAAACCTACAGAAGCCTTACAAAGATTAAATTCCGGTGATGCAGTATTGGTCGAAGGAAGACTAAGAGAAGAGAAATGGGAAACAGATGGCGTAAAAAAGAGTAATATCGTTATTTATGCTGATACTGTTAATATAATCTTTACAAAGGACGAATCCGGAAATGATGCCGGAACTAAAGGAAACGGCGCACCTGATGTTCAAGGTTTTGTCAGTACTGATGAAGATTTACCATATTAATAGTGGAAATAACTCATAGTTTAAATCAATACACGATTTATTGGGGGGACGATTTAATTGTCCCCACCATTATTGATCCACATGCTATGTATAAAGATGAAAATACTTGGATGATAAGGATTTTCA
>JAAXXA010000811.1 GCA_013334735.1 Bacteroidota bacterium | reverse complement strand
ATATTCCATGGGTTATGCGCGATTCCTACGCTTCTGTTATTGAAGTTCTTACTATTTCCGGTTATTTATAATCTCTGCCAAATAATATTTAATTTTTGATTTTTGTCAAATTAAATAACAGAGCATCAAGATAGGTACTTGGAGTATCGGCAGGATATTGAACAATTTTCCCATCAGTACCGATAAGAACAAAGTTAGGATATGTTTTAACATTATAGTTATCAAGAAATTCAGTATTATTTCCCCAGTGGAGGGTTATAAAATCGAATGTTTTATTTTTTTTCATAAAATAATAATATGTCAAAAATTCTTTATCTGTCGAAATACCAACAAATTCGACTTTTGTCCCATATTTTGTTTTTAATTTTCCGATAAGTTCCATTTCCGCTATACATGGCACGCACCAAGTAGTCCAGAATATCAAATAAACATATTTATCTTTATTTAATTCGGAAAGGGAGTATGAAGTTCCTTGAAAATCTTTTAATGAAAAATCAGGAGCCTTTGTGCCTATAGTCAGTTTTGTTAATAATTTAATATAATTTTCGGCTATTTGTCTATGCTGTGTAAATTTGCTATTTTCAGCAACATATTTTAGCATATCAAGAATTGATTGTTTATTATAATCCTTGTCGTAATATATTTCACCAAGGCATTTTAATGCAACAAGTTCGCGAACAACCTCATTTCTTAATATAGAATCTTTGCCTAATGAATCCATTAGTGTTAAAAAACTCTTTTCCAAGTTAACAGCATTATATAAATCATTTTTAGTTATTTTATTTGATACCGAAGTTACATAATTGTTAAAAAACTCATCGAAAAATTCCAAATAGGCAGTATTATTATATAATACAGGTTGTTTTAAGATGTATTTTTTTGCAATGATTTCATTGCCGGCAAGTTTTGCAATAAACTCGATAGTCGCAAAACGATATTTAACAAAATTTTTAAAATATTCATTATTGACGAAAGAAAAATGTTTGTCAACAATTAATCTAAAGGTATCTAACACAGGTTTTTTTCTATGTTTTAAAAGTGATTCGTAGTGTTTCAAAATAAAATCATCATACAGATCATCAAAACGATTAACGATATTATTTAATTCGGTGGAATCGCTATTAATAATAAAAATTGATAATTGTTTCGGATTAAGATAAGGGTTGGTCTTATCATCTGATGAATTACAATCAGAGCAGGAAATACTTAGATCATAAGTTTTTCCGGGTTCAACATAAAAAGGAGCCTGACTAAAACCGATTTTCAGATATCCCAAAAAGGTTAAATCAGTTTTAAATGAAAAACTAAATTTTCCTGCTGAATCTATTTCTCCGGATGCTAATTTTAACTGTGTTTGCGTATATGGATCGGATAATTTATATAAAGAAAGTGTTTTCCCTTCGGCGCCGGTGGCAATCCCTTTTATTAAAACATTTTGAGCTAAAAGCAAACAATTTAATAATAAAAAGAAAGAACATATTATTGAAGTTTTTTTCACCTATAAATTTTAAATTAAACTATATAATAACTATTAATTTGATTTTTTATTACAACTCAATATTATTTGGAATAAATCTATCTTTTACTTGTTCTTTACTACAACACAATAATAAAAAAACAGAGGATAATAAAAGTATAACAAACAATTTCATATTTTTAAATTTTATTTTTCAATTTCAAGGTTAATAATTGATTATTCTCTTAATCCATCGGCATTGGGCTTGCGCTCGGCTGTCAGCCCGCCCTCCCTCAACTCGGCCGCTATTGATTCAGCAAGGAACTCGATGAGCTTCTTCGCCTTTTCAAC
>JAAXXA010000810.1 GCA_013334735.1 Bacteroidota bacterium | reverse complement strand
CGTTTGAAGTTGATAATATTTTCGCCAACCTTAACTTCTGTAGTTCCATGTAGTTCAATTGCGATTTTTTCAACCATTTCTTCCACAAGATTCATCATCCATTCGTAATCTTTGTATGCAACGTAAAGCTCCATCTGAGTAAATTCGGGATTATGAAAACGATCCATTCCCTCGTTGCGGAAATCTTTTGAAAATTCATAAACCCCTTCATACCCCCCTACAATAAGCCGTTTCAAATATAACTCATTTGCAATTCTCAGATAAAGAGTAGAGTCAAGTGAATTATGATGCGTCTTAAAAGGACGTGCAGCAGCGCCTCCATAGATAGGTTGCAGAATAGGTGTTTCCACTTCAAGGTAACTTTTTTCATTAAGAAAACTGCGCATTGTATTTACAAGTCTCGAACGTTTTACAAACACTTCGCGTACCTGAGGATTCACGATAAGATCAACATAGCGCTGGCGATAGCGTTGTTCGGGATCGGTAAAAGCATCATAAAGAACGCCTTCTTTTTCTTTTACAATAGGAAGCGGTTTCAGCGATTTGCAAAGCAGTTTGAATTCTTTCACATGTATCGTGATTTCGCCCATTTGAGTAGTAAAAACAAAACCTTTTACTCCAATAATATCGCCTATGTCGAGCAGTTTTTTAAAAACAGTATTATATAAAGTTTTATCCTCTTCAGCGCAAATATCATCGCGTTTAAAATACATTTGTATTCTGCCTGTTACGTCCTGAATTTCTGCAAAAGAGGCATTTCCCATAATGCGGCGTGTCATTATACGACCGGCAATACTGATATTCTGATATTGTGAATTATCTTTTGGGAAGTTATTAAGAATTTCTTCTGTAGTAACATTTACCGGAAATTCATCAGCCGGATAAGGGTTGATCCCAAGTTTAATAAGTTCTTCGAGAGATTTACGTCTTATGACTTCCTGTTCGCTTAGTTCCATTTTAATTTGTTTTGAGCTTATAAATAAATTTAAATTAATTACGAATTACGAATTTTCAATTACGAGTCCCGTAATTCGTAATTTTTAATTCGTAATTATTAATTGCTAATTCGTAATTGTCTTTGTAGTGTCTTTATCGTAATCAACTTCTTTTTGTAGCACACCGCTTTCGTCCCAAAATTTCCATATTCCTTTTTGATTTCCTTTGCTGTAATAGCCTTCATAGCGTTTTTTACCATTTTCATAATACACAGATCTTATCCCTTCATCCAAGCCATCAATAAAAGAACCTTCGCTCCATTTGTTGCCATTCTGGTAATAATAAACCCAGTCGCCATTTCTTTTGTTATTCTTGTATTCGCCATCCATTTCTGTTTGATGATTCGGATAATATCTTACTTCGCGAACCATTTCTTTTTTATCGCCTTCAGTACTGTAATATTTTTCAATTTTTGGGCTACCATCAGGGTAAGTTTCTTCAACAACTTTTTTTGCCTTATTACAGGCGCTTGTTAAAAAAATGAATAATATCAAGTAATACGTTAGTCTTTTCATAATTAAAATTCTAATTTATGGTTGATCATAAAGTAAGTATTTATATCATTTTAGATTTGTGATTTTAGATTTAAGATTTAATGTCAATTTTTAAAATCATAAATCTTAATTCTTAATTCTGTTGGCAGTTTTCAGTTGGCAATGCGTAAGGTTTTTGCTAACTGCCGATTGCCAACTGCCGATTGCTAACTGCTGATTGCTAACTGCTGATTGCCAACTGCCGACTGCCTATTGCCGATTGCCGACTGCCTATTGCCGATTGCCGACTGCCTATTGCCGATTGCCGACTGTAAACT
>JAAXXA010000212.1 GCA_013334735.1 Bacteroidota bacterium | reverse complement strand
TAATGTCAGCGATTTTTCAAATAATTAATTTGAGAACAAGGATTACTCACATATTATTAGTTTTCCAAGGTGTTCGTGAAAACGCTACGCTAAGTTAACGATTTTAGATTTATGATTTCCAAGTACTTCTAAAATCATAAATCAGTGTTCCTTGTTCTTAAATCAAAAACATAATATATTAAAGACAGACTCTAATAAATTTCAATGAAATCGTATAATGTAATAGGTGTAATGTCCGGTACTTCTCTTGATGGGGTGGATATTGCTTACTGTGTTTTTTCTGAAGAAGAAGGAAAGTGGTCATATTTTATTAAATATGCCGAGCTTTATAAATACGACGAATATTGGAGTAATACACTTCAAAAGCTTGAAAATACATCGGCTTTTGATTTTGTAAATATAAATATACTTTACGGACATTATATTGGAAAACTTATCAAGAACTTCATCGAAAAGTATAACATACAAGCTGATTTTATTGCCTCACACGGACATACTATTTTTCATCAGCCGGAAAAAATGATTACTTGTCAAATAGGCGATGGCGCTGCAATAGCAGCAGAAACAGGAGTTGCAGTAATATGCGATTTCCGCTCACTTGATGTTGCCCTTGGAGGACAAGGCGCTCCTTTGGTTCCTATAGGAGATAAATTACTTTTTTCAGAATTTGATTTCTGCCTTAATTTGGGTGGCATAGCAAATGTTTCGTTCGACAATGGAAAACAAAGAATAGCTTTTGATATATGTCCGGTAAATATTGCTCTAAACAGAATAGCTAAAAATTTTGGAAAAGCTTACGATGATAATGGCTGTTTAGCTTCTAAAGGACAAATAAGTCAAGAATTGCTTAGTAATCTGAATGATCTGGATTATTATAAAATAGTTCCTCCTAAATCACTCGGAAAAGAATGGATAATGAAATATTTTATTCCCATTATTGATAAATATAATATATCAGATAATGACAAACTTTGTACGATTTGCGAACACATTGCACTTCAAATTTCGAAAGTGGTTAATTTTTCTGAAGGAGGACAGATGTTAGTAACAGGTGGAGGAGCTTTTAATTCATTCTTGATATCACGAATTAAACATTTTTGTAAGTGTGTAATAATAATTCCTGATAGCAAAACTATTGAATATAAAGAAGCTTTAATTTTTGCGTTTCTTGGAGTTCTCAGAATGAATAATAAAAATAACTGCCTTAGTTCTGTTACGGGAGCATCAAGAGATAACGTAGGTGGAGCGGTGTATTTGGGGAAGTTATAAAGTGGAAAGTTTATAAAGTTATAAAGTAGAAAGTTGCTAAACTATAAGTATTCTTGCGTTATAACAGATGTGAATTAATCTCACTTTAATGGATTATTTACTATAATTGTTATTTTTGCATGACACTAAAAATACACTTTGTAGAGAGACGAAATAGCCTAATATCATTATTCCTTTATATCGGATTAATTGAATTTTAACTTTTATACTTGTCGCACTCGAAGTATTGCAACTTTACAAACTTTTCACTTTATAACTTTATACAAATAATTATGGAAGAGCTTAATAAAATTCTGGTTTACGTTTTTATAGGTAATACAATTTATCAGTATTGCTGGTTTGCATTGATATTGCTGATAGGCGTTGTTTTTAAAAAAATGTTTTCCAAATTTTCAAGCAAGTTATTATACAAACTTTTCAAAAAATATTCTTCCGATATCCAGATTGAAAAGTTTTTGGAATATCTTCATAAGCCTACAGCCCTGTTTATTTTGCTAGTGTTTATTTATGTCGCGGTTTCTCAATTAAATTACCCTGAAAGTTGGAAACTTGCGCCTGATAGTGTGTTTGGGTTAAAAATGATTGTTGAAAAACTTTTTTTGACACTTGTTATTTCCTCCATGTTGTGGATTTGTATCAGGATAGTTGATGTTTTTGGATTTATATTACTGAAAAGAGCTGAAAAAACTATTACAAAATCCGATAACCATATTCTTCCTTTTATGATTGAAATACTAAAAATAGTTGTAATAATTATTGGTGTTTTTGTTATTCTTGGAACAGTATTTAATCTGAATGTAGGGTCGCTCATAGCAGGGCTGGGTATAGGCGGACTTGCTGTTGCTCTTGCGGCAAAAGAAACTTTGGAAAATCTTATAGGGTCGTTTACAATTTTTCTTGACAAACCTTTTACTGTGGGCGATTTAGTGAAAGTGGGCGACGCGATGGGAACTATTGAAAAAATTGGTTTCAGGAGCACAAGACTAAGAACACTTGAGCAAAGTTGTATTACTGTTCCTAATAAAAAAATGGTTGATGCTGAATTATACAACCTTTCATTAATGACTAAACAAAAAGTAAAATTTAAACTTTCGTTGCGCTATGACACTAAGGCAGAGCAGATAAATATTGTATTGGAAAAAATAAGGTTATTGCTCGAAAATCATCCCTTGTGCTGTAAAGATTATGTTGTTAGATTTTCCAATTTAGGAACAAATGCAATAGAAATTACGATAATGTATTTTGTAGATACTCCCGACTATTACAAATACATGCAGGTAAGAGAAGAAATTAACTTCAGCATTATTGAAATTATAAACCTGCAAAAAGTTGCATTCGCGTACAACTCTACTTCGGTTTACATTGAAAAATAAAATCCGTTCATCTCCATACAAACGCAGTTGCGTTCATTCAATGAACATTGATGTCCTTAGCAGGACTCATGTTAATCAATAAAAGTTTTCTGAATCATAAAATAATTTTGTTTTTATTTTGTTATAATATTAACATTTGTTTGTTAACATCTTAAAATATTATAAAAATAGTAATTAGAAATTATAATTAATTTTGAAATTAAAATTAAAATTTTATGTTAGGAATAATATTGCAAATTACACAGACTGCAGTAAATGTGCAGGATTCTGTAGCTAAAGCAGCCAATCAGGCAGTTGCAGCAGCAACACAAACTCAGGCTTCAAATTCGTTATGGGATATCATTGTGGACAAAGGCGGTACGCTGATGGTTATATTGATGGCTTTAATATTTTTCTTGTCGGTGCTTGCCGTTTATTTTTTCTTTGAAAGACTTATCGCAATTAAAAAAGCAAGTAAATCGGATGCTCATTTTTTTAACAGTATCAAGGAATATATTTATGATTCAAAACTTGATGCAGCCAAAACTTTGTGCAAATCAACAAATTCGCCTGTTTCACGCATGGTGGCAAAAGGACTGGAAAGAATTGGCAAACCAATTAATGATATTGAAAAAGCAATGGAAAATGTGGGCAGGTTTGAAATTTTAAAATTAGAAAAAAATCTAAAAATATTAGGTATTGTTGCAGGGATGGCGCCAATGCTTGGATTTATCGGAACAATTCTAGGTGTGATTGTGATATTTTTTGATATTTCGCTTTCAAAAAATATTGCTATTGATACAATTGCAAGCGGTCTTTATGTTAAAATGATTTCGAGTGCAGCAGGATTGATAGTTGGTACACTTGCTTACGCCGGTTATCATTATCTGAATATTTTGCTTGATAAAGTTATTTTCCGATTGGAAGATAGCTCCCTTGAATTTATGGATCTGTTACAAAAAGAAGCATAAAATGAATCTTCGACGAAATACTAAATATACGGCAGAAGTATATACAGGATCATTGAATGATATTATGTTCTTTTTGCTGTTGTTTTTCTTGATAGTTTCTACACTTGCCAGTCCTTCTGTTGTAAAATTGTTGCTACCGCAAACAAAAACCTCGCAGGCAATCACAAAGCCACAGATTTCGTTAGCAGTAACACAAGATAAAAAATATTATATCAACAACAAAGAGATTCCTGCCTCCCTGTTAGAAAATGAACTTGTAAAAGCAACGCTAAATGCAACAGAACCTCTTATAATACTTAGGTTTGATAAAGCCCTTACTATTCAGGATCTGGTAGATGTTCTTCAGATAGGCAGCAAACTTAAAATAAAAATGGTTCTTGCTACACAGACTTTAAATGATTCGAAATGACAGCCGATGTTGAAAATACAAACCGGGGACTAGCAGCAGTCTATACTTTTGCTTTCCATTTGCTTGTATTGCTATTTATATTTTTCTTTATTTTTAAAACACCTATTCCGCCATATCCCGAATTTGGTGGAGGATCGGGGCTTGAAGTTAATTTTGGAAACTCTGATCAGGGGCTTGGAGATAACCTTTCGGAACAGCTTATACCTATTGAAACAAAAACAATAAGCAGCGATAATAATGATAATGTAATAACACAAGATCAGGAAGAAACAACCACAATCAGCTCCAAAGACAAAAAGGTAAAAACGAAAAATGTTATTCAAATTAACGACCCTGTTGTAAATAAAGGAGCGTTATATTCTAAGAAAAGCAAAGCCAATCAGGGAATAGCCGGTGGTGTTGGTAATCAGGGAAAAGAAAACGGAGATGTTAACTCCAGCAATTATAAAGGCAATGGGGGAAGCGGTGGTGGACCGGGAAAAGGTAATGGTACAGGAATAGGCGATGGTAACGGTCCAGGGACATCTTATAACTTGAGCGGAAGAAAAATTACTGTCCTGCCGAAACCTGCATATAATTCTGATGAACAGGGTAAAGTTGTAGTTGCAATTACTGTTGACAAAACAGGTAAGGTTATTACTGCTGTGGCCGGAGCAAAAGGTACTACAATTACCGATAAAACTTTGTTAAGGCAATCGGAACAAGCTGCGTTGAAAGCAAAATTTGATGCCAAATCAGATGCCGCAATTGAACAAAAAGGTACAATTACCTACGTTTTTATTAAGCTTAACTAATGAATTACACTTCATTTTAATTTTTTACCTACCGAATAAAATTTTCTACCACACTTGAAACGTATTAAAGTTTAAAATCGTAAATTAGCCACTTTAATACTTGACAGAGAATTTTGATGAAATTAATAACGCAAACACCGAAAAAAGCCCTTAAAGCATTTTTAAAGCAGAAATCCTTAAGGAGCGAAATTGATGTTTTCAAAACCAATCTTATTGCATTACTTGATAAGATTAGTGTTATTGAAAAACGACCTAAGGATGAAAGCGAAGAACATTTAAAAAACGACCTTCGAGATTTCCTTCGTGATACCTATTATAAAGATACAAACGCCATTAATACGAAAGACAGGAAAGATTTAGTTATTCATTTAGGTAAAACCACCGACACTGAAGTTGGAGTGATCATAGAAGCCAAACGACCTACAAACATTAATGAAATGGTTTCGGTTGATAACCCCAATAAAAAAGCGTTACACGAATTAATACTTTACTACTTAGACGAAAGAATTAATGTTGGGAACAACCAGCTTAAAAAGCTTGTAATAACCAATGTAAACGAATGGTATATTATTGATTCCAATTATTTCGACAAACATATTTACAGGAATACTCAAATAAAAAAACTCTACGAAACAAAAATTAACGATAAAAAAGATAATCCATTTTTTTATGAGGAAATTGCGAAAATTATTCAAACTATAGATGTTGAAATTCCTTGTGTTTACTTTGACATCAGAGAATATGATACTGTTTTAAGAAACAATAAAAAAGAAGATGACAGGGAATTAAGCGCTTTGCTTAAAATTCTTTCGCCGCAGCATTTATTAAAAATTGCAACGCCAAACGATAGCAATTCCCTAAACGAAAGATTTTATAAGGAATTGCTTCATATTATCGGACTTGAAGAAGCAAGAGAAGGAACAAAAAATATTATAAGACGAAAAAA
>JAAXXA010000211.1 GCA_013334735.1 Bacteroidota bacterium | reverse complement strand
CAATGATATTATCAGGTTTGCCCATAATGAGGCACAGGGAGCATATAATGGAATTTCCCTGCTTAAACTGATGGGCCGCGATTCCGGATTTATAGCAGCCAATGCTGCTCTTTCCATTCAGGAAGTTAATTTTGTTCTGATTCCTGAAATCAAATTTGATCTCAATGGGCCCTATGGATTTTTAAAAGCTCTACGTAAACGTCTTGAATCTCGTCATCATGCGCTTATAGTTGTTGCAGAGGGCGCAGGTCAATACTTTTTTGAAGGTGAAAAAATTATAGTTTTAAGAAAATGTTCCAAAGAGCCAATTTTTACTTATACGGATTTTGACTGTTACGTTTCACAAACATTCTTTATAATTCAAAGTAACAGAATAAACTTAAAATATTTAACGGGTTTGCTTAATTCAAAATTAATTGCTTTTTGGCTTCGTAAAAAAGGCAAGTTGCAAGGTAATGCATATCAGTTAGACAAAGAGCCATTACTGGAAATTCCTATTTACAAGCCAAATGAAAGCGAAGCTAATAAAATTGCAGTATTGGTTGATAAAATAATCGCTCAAAAACAACAAGGCAAAGACAGTTCAGAAAACGAAAAAAAAATTGATGAATTGGTTTACAAACTTTATGATATAACACCTGAAGAACAAAAAACAATTGAACAAAACACATAATATAAAAAACCGTTATCAGGAAACTTTAAATTATCTTTTTTCGCAGCTTCCAATGTTCCATCGTATCGGAGCGGCAGCTTACAAAGCAGACCTTAATAACACTATTGCAATTTGCGAAATACTTGGTAATCCTCAGAATAAATTCAAAACTATTCATGTTGCAGGCACAAACGGAAAAGGTTCCGTGTCGCACTTTTTAGCTTCAATTCTTCAGGAAAACGGCTACAAAACCGGATTATATACATCCCCTCATTTAAAAGATTTCCGCGAAAGAATACGAATAAATGGCAATAAAATTCCGGAAAACAAAGTAATAGATTTTGTTACAAAGCATAAAGATGGTTTTGATAAGATAAAACCATCTTTTTTCGAGTGGACAGTGGGTTTGGCTTTTGATTATTTTGCTGCTGAAAAAGTTGATATTGCTGTAATAGAAACAGGTTTGGGAGGAAGACTTGATTCTACGAATGTTATTACTCCCGAATTATCTGTTATTACAAATATCGGATTGGACCATACAAAACTTTTAGGTGATACTTTAGAAAAAATTGCTTTCGAAAAAGCAGGTATCATAAAAAATGGAATTCCTGTGGTGATAGGGGAAACACAAGATAAAACGAAATCTGTTTTTATTGAAAAAGCAAAAAAAGAAAATGCGCAAATAAGTTTTGCCGATTCGCATTTTAAAGTTTTAAAATCAGAAATAGTTTACAGTAATAACCCTGAACTTCATTTTAAAATTCAGTCCATAAATGAAAATCATAAAAGTATTTTTGAGGAAATCCTATTGATTCGCTCGCCATTAGTCGGTTTTTATCAAACAAAAAATATTATTACTGTTTTGATGGCAGTGGATACTCTTAATACAAAAGGGTTTTCGCTTTCTTTTAAAAATGTGGAAAATGGAATTTATAATGTTATTAAAAATACTGAACTTTTAGGACGTTGGCAAAAATTAAATGATAAACCATTGGTTATTTGTGATACTGGGCATAATGTGGACGGGATCAAAGAAATAATTTCGCAAATTGAACTTACTCCTCATAATAAATTACATTGGGTTATAGGTTTTGTAAATGATAAAGATGTGGATTCTGTTTTGAAATTGTGTCCTAAAGATACAATATATTATTTCTGCAAAGCCTCTATACCACGCGCTCTTGATGAAAATGTGCTGGCAGAAAAAGCTGCAAATTTCGGACTTAAAGGAAAAAAATATAATTCTGTTAAAGAAGCTTTAGAAGCTGCAAAAAAAGCCGCAAAACTTGAAGACATGATATTTGTGGGAGGCAGTACTTTTGTGGTTGCAGAAATAATATAATTTAAAATAACTATTTTCGTTATATTTGGGATTCTTAATTCAAAATATCTTAAAAAAAGTATAAACATGAAAAACTTTAAACTGATTACATGTAGCCTTTTAATAATAGGATTTCTATCATGCAAAGCTCAAAACCTGAATAATTTATTTAACAATGTTAAAACTACTGTTAAAAAGGGGACACTAACAAACGAGGATATTACAAAAGGACTTAAAGAAGCCTTAAAAGTAGGTACTAATAATTCTGTTGCCAGTTCTTCAAAACTTGATGGTTTCAATAAAAATTCTAAAATAAAAATTCCTTTTCCTTCCGAAGCCACGGCTATGGAAACAAAACTTCGAGCAATTGGAATGGGCAGCGAAGTTGACAAATTTGTTGAAACTCTTAACAGGGGCGCAGAAGAAGCTGCAAAAACTGCCGCTACAGTGTTTGTTGACGCTATTACAAAACTTTCAATAGCTGATGGAATGAAGATACTTAAAGGAGAAGATAATGCCGCTACTACGTACCTTAAAGATAATACCACTACTCAGTTAAAAACCAACTTTGGCTCAATAGTTCATAATGCATTAATAAAAGTGGAAATTACAAAGTACTGGACTCCGCTAGCAACAGCATATAATAAGATCCCTTTGGTTACTAAAATAAACCCTGACCTGGATGCTTATGTAACAGAAAAGGCAATAGCAGGGCTTTTTATACTTATTGCCGATGAAGAATACAAAATCAGAAAAAATCCTGAAGCCCGTATTTCGGATATTCTTAAAAAAGTTTTCGGTTGATTTTTATTCTATCCCCGCGTAATGTTTCATAAACTGCACCCTGTTTAAAACTGCAGGGTTTTGTATTTTACGCATACTCATCTTACCTCTGAATTCATCTATACTATTATAATTTTTTTCTTTCATCCACTTTTCAATATCGCTCAGAATTTCGGAAATCCTTTGAAAGCCGTGTTTGTAAAGGGTTGAACATATCTGAACCGTTTTTGCTCCGGCAAGCAATTGCTTTATAGCTCCTTCTCCATCATGTATTCCGGTTGAGGCTGAAATATCGCATTCAACAATATCCGATAGTATCGCCACCCAGCGTAATGAATTATATATTTCATCGGGAGTACTGTATATATCAGAAGGTTTTATATCCAGTTGATGGATATTAATATCGGGTGAATAAAATCTGTTAAACAAAACAACACCATTAATGCCTGTCCATGATAATTTTCTGATCATATTTGCCAGTCCTGAAAAATACCAGCTAAGTTTAATTGCTACAGGTAGCTTAGTATGCTTCCGAACATTTTCAACAATATCAAAATATATTTTTTCGTAATTTTCTGCATTTTTATCAGGATCCGAAGGCAAAACAAAAATATTAAGTTCAATAGCATCTGCTCCGGCATCTTCAATTTTTTTTGTGAAAGATGTCCATTCTGTTGCTGATATGCAGTTGATGCTGGCAATTACCGGTATATTAATATTGCGTTTAGCCAAGCTAATATATTCGAGATATTCTCCCACTTCATGATCTTCAGTATAAGCGCGTATATAATCGTCTGCCTGCGAATATGTGTTTTCAGAATCTAGTGAAATAACGCTATTAATTTTTTGTTTGATTTGTTCTTCAAACAATGATTTTATAACAATAGCGGAAGCTCCGAGTTTTTCAAATTTAATGATATTTTCCAAAGACCTTGTTAAGCCTGAACTGGAAATAATTAATGGATTTTTAAGCTTCAAACCAAGATATGTTGTTTCTAAATTCATATTTTAATTTTTTATAAATTTTTTTTTATTCACCATGGCGAATTATGAAACGTAATCTGATAATTCATGAATTTCTTTAAAACTCAATACTGTTGTCATTTCGACATCCGCCATGGCGGAGGAGAAATCTAATAGGTCTTACGTAAAAGATTTCTCGTTAACACTCGAAATGACAGAATCTTCAAGAGTTTTAGAGAAATTTTTAAAGTTTATGAACAGAGCTTGCTCTTTCATAAGCACCTTTTAAAGCTTAAAAGGTTGCGAATAATTAATCAGGTTAACTCATTAAATCAAAATTACATAATTTTTATCATTTGACTGAAAAGGTGGTAAATTAATATTTTAATCTTGATTTGTTTAGAAACTGTTTTGAATTTGACCGAATAGCCACTCTTTGACATGTTCTTATCCTTCGAGACGCTTCGCTCCTCAGGATGACGAAAGACTCTCCTCCGTGGTGGAGTAATTTTTAACGATTAGTAGCACAAAGTATGTAAAACATAAATTCAAAAGAGTTTCTTAATATTTATAACCGTATATATACAAACAATAACTAATATTAAAGGGCGTTACATAATATTATTTATTAACTGCTCAACAGACAGGCAGATTTTATCCTTATGATTCGCTATGATATTGAGGATTTTAGAGGCGACTTATAACAAAAATAAGTTTAATATATATTTTTGTTATATTAAATAATATTTTTTGTACCTTTGTAGCCCTTTTTCAAAATTAAAAAATAAAAAGATGGATGACAAAAAAAGTATAGTATTAGTACCGACTGATTTTACAGAAGTTGCGGAATATGCAATTGAACATGCGGCAGGAATTTGCAAATTACAGGGAGCAAAGCTTACCTTACTTCATATTATTAATAAGGATACCAAGACTTACCTGAAAAAAGAAAAACTCACGGGAAGCGCTATTCATGAAAGACTTGAAAAAAAAGCGAAAGAACTTACAGACAAATACAATATTGAAGTTGACTTTATAGTTAAAACAGGAAGTATTTTTTCGGAAATAGGCATTGCCGCTAAAGAATTAGGCGCAAGTTTACTTACACTTGGAACTCATGGTAAAGTGGGTGTTCAGCATATAGTAGGCAGCTATGCCATGAAAGTAATTGAAAGCTCTCCGGCTCCTGTAATAGTAGTGCAGAAAAGAAGTTTTCGCGAAGGGTATAAAAATATAGTATTACCAATTGATGATTCTACGGAATCGAAACAAAAAGTAAAATGGGCTATACATATAGCAAGAAAGTTTAATTCAAATGTTCGCATTTTCGCGATGCACTCATCTGATGGCTATCGTATGGCTAAAATTAAAGGTAACCTTTTACAGATTAGAAAATTCTTTGTTCAGAATGATATTGCGCATACTTTTGAAATTGCAGATAAAAATGGAGTTTTTCCAAAGCAAATATTAACCTATTCGCAATCAATTGATGCCGATTTAATCCTTATTATGACTAATCCTGACAATATGATGCCAAGCTTTATTATTGGAAAATGGGAAGAACAGATTTTGTTTAATGATTCTCTTATTCCTATAATGGCTATTAATCCTGTTGAGCTAAGTATAGTTGTCGGAGGAATGTAAAAAAAATAAAAATAAAATAGGCTGTTTTGAAATTTTCAAAACAGCCTATTTTATTTTACAAACATATTAATTTTTAGCTTCCTAAAGTTGCAACCATTATTGCTTTTATAGTATGAAGACGGTTTTCGGCTTCATCAAACACTAATGACATTTGAGATTCAAAAACGTCTTCGGTAACTTCTACTCCATCTAGACCGTATTTTTTAAATATTTCTTCGCCAACAGTAGTTTCCCTGTTGTGAAATGCAGGAAGGCAATGCATGAATTTTACATCCGGGTTAGCGGCTTTTTTAACCATATCCGAATTAACCTGATAAGGTTTGAGTAATTTTATTCTCTTATCCCAGATTTCAGAAGGTTCGCCCATTGATACCCATACGTCAGT
>JAAXXA010000210.1 GCA_013334735.1 Bacteroidota bacterium | reverse complement strand
TTTTCGTGAAAGATTATGGACTCGTCCCGATAGATTCATATTAACAAAAGATGAGTATTACAAGGCTTTTCCTTACGATCTGTACGAAGATGAAAATAATATGTACAAATGGGAAAAAGAAGTTATTGTGTTTGAAAAAACTTATGAAACATCTAAGGATTCTATTATAAAAATTAACGACCTTTCATCATGGAAGTTGGGCGCTTACTTAATTGAAGCTAAAACTAAAGATAAGTTTGGCGAAGATGTGGACTTTTTCACTTATACCAATGTGTTTGGAAACAACGAAAAACAAATTCCCGATAACTCTGTAAGCTATTTCACTAAGGTTAAAGATATAGGCGAACCGGGCGAAAAAGCTTCATTTGTTCTGGGAACGAAAGATGAAAACACAACATTTTTATATGAAATTGAATACGACAGAAAAATTATCAGCAGTAACAGGCTTAATCTGAACAATGAACAAAAATTAATAGAGATACCATTAACAGAGGATTACAGGGGAAATATAGTTGTCCATCTACTTACGATAAAACACAACCGTTGCTATACAAATAACCAAGTTATAACAGTACCTTTTACTAATAAAAAACTTGATCTGGAATTTGAAACGTTCAGAGATAAGTTGTTGCCCGGACAAAAAGATGAATGGAAAATAAAAATATCCGCCAAAGGCGGAGGTAAAAACGGCGATAAGGTTGCGGCTGAAATGCTTGCTGCCATGTACGATGCTTCTCTTGATGCATTTAAGCCCAATAGCTGGTATTTTAATGTTTATAATTCACTTTATTCTACTCTTAATTTTAACGATAACTACTGTTTCGATATTAATACTTCTCGCTTATATTCATTTTACAAAAATTCGAATTTTTATACAACTTACAGGGCTTACGATAAACTGTTCTGGTTTGGTTTTGAATTTGGCGAATATTATGGATATGGCTCTGGTATGGGAGGAGATATGGGAATTACTGCTACTGATACAGGAATGGCTGAATCTACCCCAAGACCAATGATGGCAATGAAAAGTGCAGTACCTGTTGTAGCAGAAGAAACAGACATGATAACAGATGAGAAAAACAAGGAAAGCGATAAATCTGTTGCTATTCCGGCACTTGTTGCTACAGATGGAGAAAATGCGGAAAATAAAGATTTATCAGGGGTTCAGGCACGATCAAATTTTAATGAAACGGCATTCTTTTATCCCCAGTTGCAAACCAACGAAAATGGTGAAATAATATTTTCTTTTACTATTCCCGAAGCCCTTACCAAATGGAAGATGATGGGACTTGCAACGACAAAAGATTTAAAATTCGGACAAATTCAAAAGGAACTTGTTACACAAAAAGATTTAATGATAGTGCCAAATGCGCCGCGTTTTTTCAGAGAAAATGATAAAATTGCTTTAACCGCCAAAGTTTCAAACCTCACAAATTTAGAAATGACGGGCAATGCGCAATTATTTCTTTTTGATGCTTCTACAATGAAATCGATAGATGACCTGTGCAAAAACACAGGAGCAACAAAAACCTTCACAGCATCAAAAGGTCAAAGCGCCGCTCTTAGCTGGAATATTGAAATACCCGAAGGAATAAGCGCTATTAAGTATAAAGTGGTAGCAAAATCAGGTAATTTCAGCGATGGTGAAGAAAATGCAGTTCCCGTTTTAAATAACAGAATGCTTGTTACCGAAACTCTGCCTCTGCCTGTTCGCGGAAAGGAAACAAAAGATTTTACTTTTGAAAAATTGGTAAATTCAAAATCTTCAACCACTTTAAGAAATCACAAACTTACTCTTGAGTTTACATCTAATCCTGCATGGTACGCCATTCAGGCGCTTCCGTATTTGATGGAATACCCTTATGAATGCGCCGAGCAGGTATTCAGCCGTTTTTATGCAAACAGCATAGCAACTAATATTGCCAATTCGCACCCGAAAATAAAAGCAGTTTTCGAAAGTTGGAAAACCCTTACTCCCGATGCTCTTTTGTCGAATCTTGAAAAAAACGAAGAGCTTAAATCTCTTATGCTCGAAGAAACACCTTGGGTATTGCAGGCTAAAAACGAAAGCGAAAGAAAACAAAGAATAGCATTGCTTTTCGATCTAAACAAAATGAGCAGCGAACTCGAAAAAAGCCTTGTGAAACTCGAAAAAATGCAATTGTCAAATGGCGGATTTCCTTGGTTTGGAGGCACAAAAGATGACAGATATATTACTCAACATATAATAACAGGTTTCGGTCATCTCGATAATTTAGGCGTTAAAAGTATTCGTGATGATAATAAATGCTGGAACATGGTTAAAGACGGCGTAAAATATCTTGACGACAGGATTCAGGAAGATTATGAATGGATGAAGAAAAACTATAAAAAAGAAGAATTGGAAAAAAATAATATCAGCGGGTTGGAAATTCAATATTTGTATGCTAGAAGTTATTTTCTGAAAGATGTTACCATTGATAAAAAGAATCAGGAAGCCTTCGACTACTATGAAGGACAGGCAAAAAAATATTGGAATGATAACGGTCGCTATTTGCAGGGTATGATAGCTCTTGCGCTTAACAGATCCGGCGATAAAAAAACGCCTGCTGATATTATGAAATCGCTTAAAGAAAATTCGCTTACAAGCGATGAAATGGGCATGTACTGGAAAGATATCAGAGCGGGATATTATTGGTATCAGGCTCCTATTGAAACACAAGCTTTATTAATTGAAGCTTTTGATGAAGTTTCCGCCGATTCGATTTCTGTCGAAAATCTAAAAATATGGCTACTGAAACAAAAGCAAACACAGGATTGGAAAACCACTAAAGCTACTTCCGAAGCATGTTACGCATTATTATTAAGAGGCGCAAACTGGCTTGCATCCGATCAGTCTGTACAAATTACTATAGGAAATAAATTTATAGATCCTAAAAAATTGGATGATGTAAAAGTGGAGGCAGGCACAGGTTATTTTAAAACTTCATGGAACGGAAGCGAAATTACTCCTGAAATGGGAAATGTAAAAGTAACAAAAACCGATGCCGGTGTTTCGTGGGGAGCCTTGTACTGGCAGTACTTTGAGCAGTTAGACAAAATAACTGCTTCTGAAACACCATTAAAATTAGTGAAAAAATTATTCCTCCAAAAAACATCCGATACAGGTCCCGTTATAGAACCTATTACGGAAACTACCAAGCTAAAAGTGGGCGACAAAATTAAAGTAAGAATAGAAATCAGTGTTGACAGGGATATGGAGTATGTTCATTTGAAAGATATGCGCGCTTCAGGATTTGAACCTGTAAATGTTTTTTCACAGTTTAAATATCAGGATGGCTTAGGATATTACGAAAGCACACGCGATGCCTCAACAAACTTTTTCTTTTCTTATTTGCCTAAAGGAACTTACGTTTTTGAATATCCTCTTTTAATCACTAATAACGGAAGTTTTTCCAATGGCATTACAACTATACAATGTATGTACGCGCCCGAATTTAGCGCACATTCCGAAGGAATTAATGTAAAAGTAGGGGAATAATTTCCTCCGAAAGACATGAATTGCCACGACCTTTGGTAGCTGAGCCGAAGCTTAGGTCGTGGTTAATAGAGATGGGAAAATGAGGGCTTTAGCCCCAAATAATGACAATAAAATATTTACAGGATTAATGTTATTCCTGATAATAAACTCTTTTCACTCTTCGTGAAACACTTGTCAATACTTCGTAAGGGATAGTTTCCATATCGTTTGCGAATTGGGAAATGGAATATTCGTTACCGAAAACAATCACGTCATCGCCTTCATTTGCGGGTATTTCAGTAATATCAATCATACACATGTCCATACAAATATTACCGACAATATTTGCAAGATGTCCGTTTACAAATAGTTTCCCTTTACCATTGCCTAATTTACGATTTAATCCATCAGCATAACCGATAGGAATAGTTGCAATAACCATATCTTTGGCAGCGATACATTTACGGTTGTAACCTATGCTTTCTCCTTTAGGGATATGTTTAATTTGTGATATAATTGTTTTTAATGTGCTTACATTTTGCAGAAGCGATTGCTCTGTATCATTAGCGCCAATACCGTACAAACCTATTCCCAGCCTTGTCATTTCAAATTGTGCATCGCTAAAACGTGTTATTCCCGACGAATTAAGAATATGTCGCATAATTGGATAATCAAACTCCGATTGAATGAACGCGCTCATATCTTTAAAAATAGCAATTTGCTGTTTTGTAAATTCATCCTGCTCAGGTTCATCGCTGGCTGCAAGATGCGAAAACACAGATTTTACAAGCAAATTAGGGTTGTTATTCAGGCGCGAAGAAAGTGCGGGTAAATCGTTATTCTCAAATCCTAAGCGGTGCATTCCCGTATCCAATTTAATATGTATGAAACCTTTTTTATTGCTGTCTTTATAATTTCTGATAAGGGCTTCTTCAAATAATCCAAGAATTCTGAAACTGTATAATTCAGCCTCCAGTTCGTATTTTAGCATTACATCAAAGCTTTGTTCTTCGGGGTTCATCACCATAATAGGTAGTGTAATTCCTGATTTACGTAACTCTACGCCTTCATCTGCATAAGCAACAGCTAAGTAATCCACCTGATAATACTGTAGAACATTAGCTATTTCATAACTTCCGCTACCATAAGAAAAAGCTTTTACCATAGCCATAATTTTTGTGTCGGATTTCAATAGGCTACGGTAATAATTAAGATTGTGAATCAATCCGTTTAAATTAATTTCAAGAACTGTTTCGTGCGCTTTTTGTTGTAAAGCTTTGCTTATTTTTTCAAATTTAAAAATACGGGCGCCTTTCAGAAGTATCGTTTCATCATGAAAATCGGAAAAGGGAAAATCTTTTACAAAATCAGAAGTATTATCATAGAAAAACTTTTCAATAGAAAATTTATCCTTCTGACGGCTTATTGCTTTACCGATACCAATAAGTTTGTCAATTTTTTTATCGGTAAGCAAGCCCGAAACTTCACTATATAGATCATCTTCATCACGTCCGCTTTGAAGAATGTCGGAAAGAATTATTGTTTTTTTTCGATGTTGTTTTTGTTGATTTAAAAAATCTATTGCTATGCTAAGAGAATTAATATCCGAATTATAACTGTCGTTAATAACAGAACAATTATTTATGCCTTCTTTAAGCTCAAGTCGCATGGCAACAGGCGACAAATTTGTCATTCTGTTTGAAATAATTTCATTGTTATAACCGAACAATAACAATGTAGCCCAACAATTAATAGCGTTTTCAATAGAAGCCTCGTCGGTAAAAGGAATAGTTATTTGTATTTTTTGATTTTGATAAAGAGCTTCAATAATAGTACTATGATTTTGTTTTAATGTTTTTTTAATAACAAGATTGGCGTTTGATTTATAACTCCATGTAAATGTTTCTATATTTTTAAAGTTTTCAGCCCGTAAAATTATTTCTTTTATTTCGAGATGATCGGCGCAATAAATAAAAGTTTTTACCTTGGTGAAAAGCTTAAGTTTTTCAGCTATTTTTTGATTGATGTGAATAAAATTTTCGGCATGAGCCTGTCCTATATTCGTAAAAATTCCTATCGTAGGCTGAATGATAGTCTGTAACTTATCCATTTCATCGGTCTCCGAAATACCTGCCTCAAATATTGCCAACTCATGTTCGGGTTCTATCTGCCACACCGAAAGAGGAACTCCTATTTGCGAATTAATACCCTTTTTGCTTTACAATTACTAGGCGCTTTTCATCGAAAAAAAT
>JAAXXA010000809.1 GCA_013334735.1 Bacteroidota bacterium | reverse complement strand
AAGAGTATCACCAGCAGTGTACATAATTCCTCCGTTATTCAGGTTACAATCGAAACGTGAATAATTTGAAGATGTAATATCCACTCTGATTTTATGACCTGCAAGAAAAGTATTTGCAATTTCGGGGAGATTAATTGTCAAAGAATAAATATTTCCGGGTATAATAGCTGATGTATCTGATGCCTTGTAACCATCGCGGAAACGCAATCTTTTTATACCATCATATAGCAGCATTGAACGATTATCGGGATAAACATCTGTAAGGCGGATACTGAAATCGGTATCTTTCCTGTTAGAAGTAACAAATAAATGTATCGTTGGCTTTCCTCTCATTATAACATTTTCAGCAAGAGTTGTAGTTGAAAAAATAAGGATATCATTTCTACTTTCAACTATTGGACTCTGGTCATAAGGTCCTTGTTCCAGATCATCATCAAGAGTAGCGCCACCTACAGTAGGAGAAGGATTCCTCGGATCATATTGGAAAATACAGGAATCGCTTGCGCTTTCAGGGATCTGCGTGGTAAGAGTTCCGTTCGAAAAATAAAGTTTATACATTGTTGTACCCAAGGGAGGCCAATTTGCTATGTTGTTCCATGTATTTTCGCCCATCTGAAAAAATTTAATGTTAGGCATGGTATCCCATCCATTATTGATATTGCGCAGATAGTAATCAAAAAAACGTAGCGCCAGCGAATCGCTCCAACCTGCTGCTTCGGGGTATTGAAGCTGTCCCTGTTGCAAAGTTCCCACATGTGTAAATCCAAATCCGCCATGCGCCCATGGTCCAAAAAGCATTTTATGCTTATTTCTTACATTTAAAGGAGAATACAATCTAAGACTATCAAAGAGTTCAAACATAGCAGGAATATTATGATCATACCATCCGCCAATCATAAAAACAGGTATCCTTATTTTTTCGGGGTACATAAATGCAGTATCAGAATAGTTCCAAAAATAATCCTGTATCTGATGTGCACGAACAACAGGTCCCAACCCAAAACCAAGACTATCTAATTGCTGAACATATTCAGTTCTAAGCACACCACCTTCATAATATTCTCTGTATTCATACTGTGAACCTGCCACAAGCGGGACAATACATGTAAGATGCGGGGGATTTTCCTTAGCAGTTTCATATTGAATTCGTCCAAGCGCAGAAGCGCCCCATGTCCCAATTTTTCCATCCGACCAGGATTGTTGAGCAATCCATTCTACACAATCATAGCCATCCATTCCTTTATCGGATTGCAGTGTCCATGCCGATGCGGAGCCATGAAATCCACGCCAGTCAATAGTTATAATTGCATAATTGCTGTTGCTGATAGTTCCAATGCCAAGAGGCAGAGCATATCTGTAAAAAATACGGTTATAAGGCGTTTGAATCAATATTGCAGAATAATGCTTCCCACCTGATGTATCAGGAAGAAAAATATCACATGCAAGTTTTTTTCCATCACGCATAGGGATGGAATCTATAATCGGAATTGTTTGCGCTACAATTGATTTTACAATAATAACAGTTAAAATTAATGCAAATACCTTTTTCATAAAAATATATTTTATACCATTACTCAATATGTTTTAGTTAATAGAGATATTTAGTATAATGCCGGAAGAGTAGCTGTTATAGTACAATTTATTGGACTATTACAGATACCGCATCGGTATAACATAAGTTCCTGAAATTTGATTTTTTTGTATTTGATTAATATAAACTTATTTTGAAAGACTAATTAACTTTAGGCACTCCAAACTCTAGGCACTTTATACTGAATTTTGGTAGTTTTGTATAAGCAAAAATGCCTAG
>JAAXXA010000808.1 GCA_013334735.1 Bacteroidota bacterium | reverse complement strand
GTAACGAAAAGTCCTGAACCAAAAGCTTCATATTTTTCTGAAATAAATTTATTCGCTTTATCGTCAACATTTAAAATTTGACGTTTTATTCTTCCCTGTTTTACTTCGGCAGCAAAATATGTGTTTAATGTTTTTGTAGTTGCTTCTTCAATAGCAACACATGAAGGACAACGATTGGTTACATGAAAATTGTAAATAAGAACAACAGGAAGGTCGCTCTTTATATTATTGGTATTGATTTTTTCTTTTTGCTTACCGGAAACGGTATCCTTATTTGAAACGAGTGAAGAAGTATCTATTTGTTCAACACTTAAGGAATCGGACTGACTTGCAAGATTTTTTTCTGTCTTACCAGGATGGCAAGCGTACATAAATGCAAATACTGTTAAAGTGATTAGCAATATTAATGTATTTCTCATTTTCATTATTTTAGATTTTAGATTTTATTTCGATATTTTTGGTATTTACGAAATGCTGATGTAAAAAAATTACTTTAAGAACTCATTTAAAAGCAATTTTGCAACTTCCCAATTTTTGCGATTGATGCAATATTTAATTTTAGGAGGTTCTATGTCGCCCTGAATTAAACCTGAGTATTTTAACTCCTTTAAATGCTGGGAAAGTGTAGATCGGGCAATAGGAATATCGCAGATCATTTCACCGCTGGTACAACATGTTTTTAAATTGTTCAGTTTCTCTAATATATACACTCTTGCCGGATGGCTTAAAGCTTTCCCGATAAGAGCAATTTGCTGTTGTTGCGCGGTAAACTTTGGTTTTGTTGCCATAAATACTATTGGTTATTAGTGATTATTTCTTTTATTTCTTTTACAGAAGGAACTCTGCCGCTTAAAACAACTTTTTCGTTGATAACCAAAGCAGGAGTTCGCATTACACCATAAGCCATTATTTTAGTAATGTCTTCTACTTTTTCCACATTAGCATCGAAGTTCATTTCAGCTAAAGCGTTGAATACTGATTTTTCAAGCGTTTTACAATTGGCGCATCCTGTGCCTAAAACTTTTATTTCCATTATTTATTAAATTTATGTTTTTATATTTCGCAAAAATACGAAATGATTTTAAAAGTGCAAAATATTTTCATAATTTATTAACAAATTTTATAATTATATTTTATACCGAATTGCTTTCATACGTGCAATTTAATCATTAAATTTCAATGAAAGTAGTTCGTCATAATACCAAGTAAGCATTTTTTGCTGAGTCAAATCAATATTATATCTTTGAATGCAACTTGGTATTATAGAAGTTGCGTAGCTCCCATGCTACATATAATCCTTTACCGGCAATTATTTTTGTGTGGATATGATACCAATTATTTTTCTAAAAGATACAATCAAATTCGTCGCAGCTAAGAAAAAATAGATTGGTACATGCCGGTTTGCTTAGTGTTTATACCATAAACATCAATTTGGGATTCTTTACAAAAATAATATTACAGAAAGCTAATCGGTATGAAAGGAAAGATCTGTAAAGGACGAAAATTTTTTTAAAACCCTGAAGTTTTTTTCTTTGTTTTAACTCCGGGTCTGTTTTTAATATGCTGTGTGGCTGCTTGTTTCCGCGCTACAAAGGCAATATTTAAAGTAACGCGTAAACCCAAATGCGAGAATTTCCCTTTGCTTTTTTCGAATTCTGTATCATAATCGTAAGAGCTGGGGTTAATTTTTTCATTCAGGTTGTCAAAATCACTGGGAAGTATGTCAAGGTAATAATAAGGGCGAATAACAATAACAGCGGGAAAGCTTTTAGTTAAAGGGAATAAATGAATCTGCGGGAAAAATGAAATAC
>JAAXXA010000807.1 GCA_013334735.1 Bacteroidota bacterium | reverse complement strand
GTAAATGTTAAAACATGAATCCATTTTGGATATTCATTTAAAGCTATCCACATAACAAAAAACAGATAAAACAAAAGTAGTAATCTGATAGAGATCATCATTCCATTTGGTAAAATAAAATATAAAATAAGAAAAACGAACGAAGTAAGTAAGCAAACCACTTTAAATGAAGGAATTTTAAATTTTGGTCTCAAATTACTACCTTTTGCCATAATTACTTTTTTTACCAAAACTATAATTCGACTGATAATAATTATAGTAAAAAGTATGAAAAGGATATTTGTATATATCTTCCATGGATTATTTCCGCTTAATGTTAATAATGGTTGTACATTAATAAACTCAGTCAATAATTTTACAAAAGGCAATTGAGGCTCTCCTTCATCAATAGAATCAACAAGTATAAAATATTTAAAAGCCAAAATCAAACTGGGTAAAGCGCTTAAAAATAATAACATTAACCTGTTCAAAATCTTTTTCCTTAATGTATTATTTGAATGGATATCTGAAATGTAAAACGATAAAATTGCTAAAAAACATACTGTAATTGCAAATATCATTATATGGGAAAAATAAACTATTAGCAAAAGCAAAGTCAATATTATAAACCTTTTTAAATTAAATATCTGGCAATACTTATGATAATAAAATATTGATATAAAAAGAAACATTATCCCCAACATCATATTAAAAAAACCAAGATATAATAATACATTATGAGTGAAAAGAAAAATAAAATATGTAAATATTTTACCGGAGGGATTAAAAAGCAAAATAAATTTTCTAAAAAATAGTGGAGTTAATATAAAGTATAGTAATAATAATATTTTTTCGGATAAAAATGCGGGAAGAAAAATTCTTAAAAATGCCATTATAAAATGCCCCATCCAGTTTGGAACTGCAATGGAATTTATCTGAAACAACTTCATTGTTTCTAAATCACTTTGAAAAACTAGTGATTTAATTAAGTTAGCGTTATATATATGCGAGGAACCATCTAAAGTAACATAATATCTTGTAAAAAGTATAGGCAATATGCTTATAAAACATAAAACATAAAAAAGTATTAATTCTGTTTTATAGCTTTTCATATATCAATACTTTTTATTTCCTGTCCAGCAAATTGTATTTAAGAATACACCATAATGCGCGGAAAGCATCTTTTAAATTGATTTTTTTACCTTCTTCGTAAGTGCGTCCGTAATAAGAAATTCCTACTTCATAAATTCTTATTTTAGGAAAGCGTGATATTTTAGCTGTTACTTCGGGTTCAAAACCAAAGCGGTTTTCCTTGAAATTAATTTTTTTTATATGTTCGGCTTTAAATAATTTGTAACAAGTTTCCATATCTGTAAGATTCAGATTTGTCAATAAATTGGAGAAAAAAGTCAGCATCTTATTTCCTATAGTATGCCAGAAAAAAAGCACCCTGTGAGGATTTCCTCCGATAAAATATGCCACATTCACAGCGTCTGCTAGTGTGGGTATGATCAGAAGCAGCAAAAATACTGCTACCCATCCTTTGGGTGCCTTCTGCAAACTCTCTGCAAATTTCTTCTCGACCTGATCTGCAGTCCAAAAGAAGAGTATGCTTATCAGTACTCCTATGGCAATCATGGAGATGTAAAGGAATCGGGCCTGCCCGAGGGTAAGGACGAGGGTGTAGACTGCCCAGACAAGAAGGAGCAGCTGTCCAGGCTTCTTTCTTCCATAACTATTTTTTATGTAAATTATGGACACAGCAATTCCGGCCAGGGAGAGGAGAAGGTTCAATCCCAGCCATGAGAAGAGAACCAGTGAAAATGTCTCTG
>JAAXXA010000806.1 GCA_013334735.1 Bacteroidota bacterium | reverse complement strand
CGCTATATAGACAGCCACTCTTCGACACGCCACGATTTTAGGACTATCTGTATTAATTGATAATTAAAATAATCGTGTCGGCTCTGAGTGACTTTTACATATATATATTAATTTGCGTAACATCAGTTAATTATTGTTAGTATTTCAATTCATCGACTTTATGTACGGATACGAACTATATCTTTTGCCCACAAAAGCCTGTCTTCGGGCGAAAACTGCCATGGAGCGCCGTTGTTTTCGATATTGGCAAATATTGTATTTAAACCTGAAGGCGCTGCCGATTCTTCCATAACTAAGTACCTTCTCATTTCCATTATCAATATCGGATGATTAATATTTATAGGACATTCTTTTGCGCAGGCATTACAAGTAGTGCATGCCCACAGCTCTTCAGTTGTTATGTAATCACGCAATAATGATTTTTTATCATCATATAATTTATCTTTTAACAACGAAGGACCTTTCTCTTTCATCCTTGCACGTAAGTCCATCATCACTTTGCGTGGAGATAATTTTTTCCCCGTAATGTTTGCAGGACATACCGATGTACATCTTCCGCATTCGGTACAAGACAATGAATCGAGATAAGTTTTCCATGTAACATCTTCTGCATCTTTTACTCCAAAGCGTTCAACAGGGGGATTTTGATCAGCTTCTACATAAGTATCCGGATTCATCATTATTTTTATTTCTTTGGTAATATTATCCATGTTAGGTAATTTGCCCAATGGTTCAAGCCTGCTCAAAAATACATTAGGTACCGACATAAATACATGAAAATGCTTGGAATAAGGGAGAACATTCATAAACACAAAAATTATGATAATATGTGTCCACCAGTTTATCTCAAAACCTGTTTTAAGTAATGCGGGGCTTAATGTAACAAAAAATTCACCGAACAAACTTCCTATCGGATATAATAATTTGTATTCAGCAGGGTGCATTGAATATGATAAAATATTCATCCATATAAGGGTAACCATAAGAACAAAAATAAGTGAAAGCGCAAAGTTCGCATCCTGATGCGATTTATGTTTCATTTCAATACCCGAAAATCTTTTTACATGTAAAAATACTCTCCTTGCAAAAAATACACATATTGCTATTAGTACTAACCACGCGAAAACATCGCCCGAAATAATTAAAATATTATATATGAAACCTAAAAACGACAGTGATTTTTCATAGCCACTTACGCCGTCTATCATCAATTCAAGACTGCCAAAAAGTATTATACAAAATCCCCAGAATACAAAAGCATGCATTAATCCTAAAACAGGTCTTCTGAAAATTTTAGTTTGAAAGAATGCCACTTTGAACATTTCAATAATATGCCGACCGATATGTTCAATTTTAAAAGGTTTTGTAAGTCGTATAAATAAAAAAATCCTTTTTAAGGAATAAGCCAGTATTCCAAACGAAATAATCAATAATAAAATAAAAATAATTTGTTTTTGCATGATTAATATTAAGTAAAATTTGTACTAATTAGGCATTTTAATTATAGCCACAGATTACACAGATTATAAAATTATTCTTTTGTATTCAAGAGAATTTTTTCCGAAATTTACAATTACAAGGAACATTATGGAATGGATGTGAGTTTTTTCACAAAAAAAGCCCTTATCAGGGTTAAAGCCAGGATTCTGGCTGGCTTCGATTTCGAAAAAGTCAAAATTTCTGTTGATGAAAAATCAAAGACCGTGACTATAAGCAATATTCCGCCACCACAGATACTTTCAATGGAGCATGATCTCGATTATTATGATATAACCGAGGGGATTTTCAATTCTTTTTCGACTGAAGACTAC
>JAAXXA010000209.1 GCA_013334735.1 Bacteroidota bacterium | reverse complement strand
AGCATTTTTAGTAACAGTAAAAATGCTTGTACTGCATCCGACAATGTTCTTATTTCAGTTACTCCCTTACCTTTAGCCGATGCTGGTTTACCTCAAACTATTTGCGCAGGACAAAGTACTACTCTCACAGCTACCGGCGGAGGAACATATCAATGGGTTGGAGGACCTGCTACTGATACTTATACTGTTACTCCTTCTTCTAATACTACTTATACTGTTACTGTTACTAAAAATGCTTGTACTGCATCCGACAATGTTCTTATTACTGTTACTCCCTTGCCTTCAGCCGACGCAGGTTCACCTCAAACTATATGCGCTGGTCAAAGTATTACTCTTACTGCTACAGGCGGTGGCACATATCAGTGGGTTGGTGGTCCCGCTACTGCTACATATAATGTTACCCCTCCATCAAATGCAACTTATACTGTTACTGTTACTAAAAATGGTTGTACTGCATCTGATAATGTTCTTATTACCGTTACTCCTTTACCTTTAGCCGATGCAGGTTTACCTCAAACTATATGCATAGGGCAAAGTTCTACACTAACTGCTACAGGCGGTGGCACATATCAATGGGTTGGTGGACCATCTAATGCTACATATACTGTTACCCCTTCTTCTAATACAACTTATACCGTTACTGTTACTAAAAATGGTTGTACTGCATCTGATAATGCTGTTGTATCTGTATTAGTTCCAATGCCTGTCGAAGCAGGACAAAATGTTACTATATGTTTTGGAGATTCTACACAACTTAATGCAAGCAATGGAACTACTTATACATGGTCTCCGGCCTCCGGACTCAGTAATACTTCTATTAATAATCCTAAAGCAAGCCCGTTTGCAACCACCACTTATTTTGTTACTTCTCCTGTGCTTGTAGGTAATGTGTTTAATAATGGAAATTTTGAATTAGGTAACACAGGTTTTTCGAGTAGTTACACATATCAAACAAATTTATCTCCTGAAGGTACTTATTATATTGGATCTAATCCAAACAATTACCATCCCGCGTTTAGTCCATGCCCCGACCATACTAGTGGATCAGGAAATATGATGATTGTTAATGGTTCCGGCACTCCTAATACAAATGTTTGGTGCCAATCCGTCCAGGTTGCACCAAATATAGATTATAATTTTTCAACTTATGCTACCAGCGTAAATCCCGGCAGCCCTGCAATATTGCAATTTTCAGTAAACAGCCAGTTATTAGGTGCTCCATTTACTTTAAGTAATACACCATGTGCATGGAATCAGTTTTTTGCTTTATGGAATTCAGGAAGCAACAATACCGCTAATATTTGTATCGTAAATCAAAATACAACTCTCGGTGGTAATGATTTTGCTCTCGATGACATTTCTTTTTCTCCGATATGTGAAAGCACTGATTCAGTTATTGTAACTGTTAAGCCTTTACCTCTGGCTGATGCAGGTTTGCCTCTAACTATATGCGCAGGACAAAGCGCTACTCTTACTGCAACAGGCGGCGACACTTATCAATGGATTGGAGGACCCGCTACTGCCACATATACTGTTACTCCTTCTTCTAATACTACATATACTGTAATTGTTACAAAAAATGGCTGTACTGCATCCGACAATGTACTTGTTACCGTTACTCCATTAACTATAGCCGAAGCAGGCTTACCTCAAACTATTTGCGCAGGGCAAAGTACTACTCTTACTGCTACAGGCGGTGGTACATATCAATGGGTTGGAGGACCCGCATCAGCTACATATACTGTTACTCCTTCTTCTAACACTACTTATACTGTTACTGTTACTAAAAATGCTTGTACGGCATCTGATAATGTTCTTATTACTGTAACTCCTTTACCTGTAGCCGAGGCTGGTTTACCTCAAACTATTTGCGCAGGACAAAGCGCTACTCTTACAGCTTCAGGTGGTGGCACATATCAATGGGTTGGTGGACCCGCTACAGATACATATACTGTTACTCCTTTATCAAATACTACTTATACTATTACTGTTACTAAAAATGGCTGTACAGCTTCTGATAATGTTCTTATTACAGTAACTCCTTTGCCAATAGCTGATGCAGGTTTGCCACAAACTATATGTATTGGACAAAGTACAACTATTACAGCTACTGGCGGTGGAACATATCAATGGAATGGTGGTCCCGCTACAGCTTCATATACTATTACTCCTTCTTTAAATGCTACTTATACTGTTACTGTTACAAAAAATGCTTGTACTGCATCTGATAATGTTACAATAAATTTGAATCCGTTGCCAACAATTTCTGCTTCTCTTTCAACTGATACCATTTGTGAAGGTACTTCAACAACTCTGATCGCAAGCGTTCCTTCTGTTAATTGTTCTGGGATACAGGCTTTAGATGGCTCCAACAGGCACTTCCATTATGCTACAGTTTATGATTGGGATTGTTGTTTATTTTCACCTGGTATTCATGAAAGTACAGACCCATGGTTAGTTGATGGTCATTATAAAATTCAGTTTGATTGTAATGGCATTGGAACTATAGCTGAATCAACAGGTGGCTTTGCTTCGCAATATCCCATTGGTTCTGCATATACTCCTAATTTCGGTTCTTCATCTGATCCTGTTTATAAAAGTTTGATCACCGATGCTAACTGTTGTAATCCTGATGGTTCTAAGATATTTATTGAATTAACTGAAGAAATTCTTTCCGGCTCATTAAGTTATAACTATAATTGGACTGGTCCGAATGGCTTTGTATCATCAGTAAAAAATCCGGTAATTAACAATGCAGCAATAACTGCTTCGGGTACTTATACCGTTATTGTTACTGATTCCAATGGATGTACGGCATCTGATAATGTTATCTTAACAGTAACTCCCTTGCCTTTAGCCGATGCAGGTTTGTCTCAAACCTTATGTGCCGGAGAAAGTACAACTCTTATTGCTGCAGGAGGAGGCACATATCAATGGAATGGTGGTCCTGCTACAGCAGCTTATGCAATCACTCCTTCATCAACGATGACTTATACTGTAACTGTTACAAAAAATGCTTGTACTGCTGCTGACACCATTCAGGTTATTGTGAACTCATTACCTATAGCTGAAGCTGGTCCTGACCAAATAATATGTTTAGGACAAAGCGCAATATTAATAGCTAATGGTGGAAATCATTATTATTGGAGTACCGACTCCACTAATCAAAGTATAATTGTTAACCCTTCTATTACTACTACTTATACAGTGCTGGTTAGAGGTCATAATGCATGTACAGCATCAGACAGTGTACAAGTTACTGTTAAAAGTCTTCCACCTGCCGAAGCAGGCTCTGATTCAGCTATTTGTTATGGCGACAGTATTTCTTTAATTGCAAGTGGTGGAATAAATTACGTATGGTTGCCTGTAACAAATTTGTCAAATCCAAATTTAAACAATCCTATTGCCTTTCCGCTTACGGATATAACTTATGCTGTAACTGTTACAGGAAATAATGGTTGTTCAGATGCCGATAGTATTTCAATTACTGTTCATCCTCAAATATTTCCTTCCGCAGGCCCGGATCAAACTATATGTAAATTTCAGGAAAGCGCCAATTTTGCTGCCCAAGGTGGGGCAACTTATATATGGAGCCCGTCAACAGGTTTAAATAATCCCAATATATACAATCCTATTGCTACACCAAACACCTCAACTACATATACTGTATCTGTTAGCGATGTTTATGGTTGTTACGAAACCGATGATATTATTTTGACAGTTAACAAAGTTCCATCTTATACTTATATTTCAGATAGTGTAAGCTGCTTTTCGGGTACTGATGGGTTTATACGATTATCACCTTCAGGAGGTATTTCACCATATACTTTTACATGGACGCCTCAAGTATCATATGATTCAACAGCAGTAAATATTTCTGCTGCAAATTATCATGTTACAATTACTGATAACAACGGGTGTGATACAACAGCAAATATTACAATAAATGAACCTCCTCAGTTAATTTTTATTACAAGTGGAAATGTTTCAATTTGCACTGGAAATAGCACAACAATAAATGCATCATCTTTTGGAGGAACAGGCTCTCCTACATATACTTGGGATAATGGTTTGGGTACGGGGAACAGTTTTGTTGTCAGCCCGACCTCTGCAACAACATATACAGTGTCTGTTACAGATGCGAATGGTTGTACAGTTGCGCCTTTATCATTGACCGTTACAGTTTCACCTCCAATAACAGTTGATGTTAGAGCGAATCCCGCTACAACATGTTTTGGTGAAAGTATCGTATTAACTGCTACTCCAAATGGAGGTAACGGGAATTACATTTATACATGGGGGCAGGAAATAATAGCCACAACTCAAAACGTCACGATAACACCAATAACAACTACAATGTATAATGTAACAGTATCAGATAACTGTGGTTCACCGCAAGGATTTGATTCCATTGAAGTTATTGTTTATCCTTTACCAGTTGTTGATTTTGAATCGAATATAAATAACGGTTGCCAACCGCTGGAAGTAAATTTTACTGATAATAGCACTCCTCAAATAAGTTCATGGTTATGGAATTTTGGCGACACTCTATCTCAAAATGAAAATAGCTCCACGATGGAAAACCCTACTCATATTTATAATTCGGCAGGTATATATTCCGTATCATTATCAGTTTCTACAACAAACAACTGTAATGGAAATTATGTTAATCAAAACATGATTGAAGTTTATCCATTACCAAATGCCGATTTTGATTTTTCACCATTAGAAGTTTCTTTAGAATCACCGACAATAAATTTTATTGATTTGTCAGTTAACCCATTTACATGGAATTGGAATTTTGGTGATTTAGAATCAGGGCATACCAATTCGTCATCTGTTCAAAATCCTGTTCATACATTTTCCAATTCGGGTGAATACACAGTATTTTTAATTGTAAATACCAACCATAGTTGTATTGATTCTGTTTTTAAAAATATTTACATAAAAGATATTTTTACTTTTTACGCCCCTAATGCTATTACTATGAACAATGATGGTTTAAATGATTATTTTATTCCTAAAGGTATCGGATGGAAAGAGAATACATTTGAAATGTACATTTATGATCGTTGGGGAGAACAAATTTATTCGACTAAAGATATAAACAAACCATGGGACGGAAGACCAAATGGAGATTCCCAAATAGCACCCATAGGCGTTTATACTTGGCTTGTAAGACTTAAAGACTTTACTGGCAGAAGTCGTACTTTTAATGGTATTGTTACTGTAACACGATAAAAAACTTATAAACCATTAATAACCCAATAACTCAATAACCTAATAACCCAATAACCCAATTGGACTCGCATTATTTTTTTATAATTTTTTTATACGAATAGCCATCCCCTGCTGATATCCTGATTAAATAAGTACCCTGTGGAATATCCGAAATATCTATTTCTTTCTGATTAGTACCTGCTTCGAGATTTCCAAGTTCATTATGAATAGCTTCTCTGCCCTGCATATCAAAAACTGATATTTCGGTATTTGATTTTTCTTTTAAATCAAAAGATATTGTTGCCTTACCTGATGTAGGATTTGGGAATATATTTTCTGATGCCAAGCTCCAATCATATTGTGATATACTATTATTTGATGAAATTTCAGAAACAAGAATGCTTTTGGTTTTAGTTGTTGTACTGGACATTGTATTAAAAACAGAAGATTTTGTAATATTTAAAAGTGGATTTTTGTGTGTGCCGTCAAACCATAAATATGATTCCTGATGAGTAGTTGCTTTATAATATAAATTTGAATC
>JAAXXA010000805.1 GCA_013334735.1 Bacteroidota bacterium | reverse complement strand
TATTCAATTACTTTATCCCTGACAGCTTCATTTTCTCTTGCAGTTAAGATCATTCCCGTGTAAGGCACAGCAAGACGAAGTATCGCAACAAGTTTTTCAAAATCGTTATCGCTTACCAAATATTTTTCAGAAATTTCTGAATGAGATGCCATTTGGATACGGGGAAAAGAAATAGTATGAGGTCCTACATTATAGCATGCTTCCAAATGATTAACATGTCTTAATAAAGATAAAAGTTCAAACCGCCAGTCGTAAAGTCCAAACAGAACGCCAATCCCAACATCGTCTATTCCTGCTTCCTGCGCCCTGTCTAATGCTGTAAGCCTGTAATTATAATCTGCTTTTCTTCCTGAAGGATGGTAATGACTGTATGTTTCGGGATGATATGTTTCCTGAAAAATCTGGTATGTACCAATACCTGCCGATTTAATAATTTTAAATCCTTCAATATCGAAAGGAGCCGCGTTTACATTTGCTCTTCTGATAGCGCCATTATTATGACGAACTTTATAAACTTCGCGAATGGTTTCAGCAATGTATTCAGCATTATATTCAATATGTTCGCCAAACACAACAATAAGTCTTTTTTGACCTACATCTTCGAGGGATATTACATTTTGACGTAATTCTTCTCTTGTCATTGTTTTTCTTTGCAATTCTTTATTCGACATCCGCAAGCCGCAGTATTTACAGTCGTTCTGGCATTTATTACCAACATATAAAGGCGCAAAAAGTACAATACGATTACCATAAATCATTTTTTTAAGCTCTCGCGCGCCATCTTTTATTTCATTTACTAAATGTTCATCTTTAGTATTAATTAAAACAGCTACATCGTGCAAACTTAATCTCTGTTTTGCTAAAGATTTTTTTATTATTTTCCGCACTTCATCCGGATTGGATGTAGTTTTATGAATAAACGACCAGATTTCTTCAGGGTCGATGAAAGGCTTCATCTGTTCATCTTTCAGCTTGTATTTTTCGGGTGTAAATTTCATTTTTTTTAATTTTTAAATGTTTATACAAAAAGAAATTATGAAACTTTATCAAGAGTTTTTTACTGCTTTTCCTGGTAACAAAATAGTAAATGTGCTGCCTTCGTTTGGTATGCTCGAAACCTCAATTGTACCGTAATTCATTTCCACTATTTTCTTTACAATTGAAAGTCCAAGTCCGGTTCCTGTGGTACCTCTGGTATTCACATTCTGCAATCTTACAAATTCCTGGAACAATTTAGCCCTGTCTTCTTTCGACATTCCAACACCGGTATCTTCAACTATAATCTGAACATTGGAAGAATTTTCTTTAATTGTAAAATTCACAGAGCCGCTTTCTTTGTTATATTTAATAGCATTCGACAATAAATTATTGAAAATAATTTCAATTTCCTGCCTGTCAACTTCAAGATACAGCGTATCCGGCGCATCAAGAAATATTTTTACATGCTTTGTTGCAGCAAGAGCTTCCATAGTATCTCGGGCGTATCTGGCTATTTCAATAATATCAGTATTTTTTATTTCTCTTGATTTTTCACCTGATTCTATCTTTGTTAAATCAAGCAAGTCGCCTATAAGATGCCTCATTCCTTTTAACCTTATCAAAGAACGATCTATCATTTCCATGTAATCGTCCACTTTTTCACCAACCTGTTTTTCGCTTAATATGCGTAAATAACCTTCTACAGCATTGATAGGCGATTTCAGCTCGTGCGAAAGCATTGAAAGAAACTGATATTTTATTTGTTTTTCATCGGTGTGCATTTTTTGTGTCATACGTTTCAACACTAAATGCTTTGTTATATTTTCTATAGCCGACT
>JAAXXA010000804.1:885-1818 GCA_013334735.1 Bacteroidota bacterium | reverse complement strand
ATTAAAACATTGTTTACTTCTTGTTGTTTTACTGCTGGAATATTTACTGCAATTTGTTTTAATTCTTCTGGTAATACAATGACTTGCAAAGCATCTGTTTTTTCTGTGTTCATATGGTTTTTTGTTATTGTAAAGTTATAAAATATTTTTGAATTTTTGTTATAAAAGACCGCAAATTGTTGCAGAAATAAACAAAATTAAGATGTAAAAAATTATTGTTTTTGCTTTCATTTTTATTTGTTTTTATTATTGTTAGAGTTGATGCATCGCTGCATCTTCCCTAACAAATCAAAGTTTTAAAATAATTTTGTATAAAGTCCAGTTACTTTCGTGAAAATGTTCTGTAACATGTCATGATAAACACCTTCAAATGTTTGTTCTTTCGTTATAATGCAATCGAAATTTTTATTTATTGTTTGATGATAAAATTTCATTGTATATGTATCATCTCCCATTAAAAAAATCTTTAATCTATTAGCACCAGATTTGTTTTGCATTAAGTTCATTCTTAACCAGTAGTTTTTATTTGTTTCGGTAACATCTGCAAACATTAACTTTTTACAGCCTGTCATCATTAAGAATTTATTATCACCTAATTGCTTTATTAATTCTTGTGTGATTTCTGTTGCATTCATAATTGAAATTTTTATTGATTTGTATGAAGCAAAGATATAGCAGAAATACACACAAAACAATGTTATAAAACATACTTTTAAAGATATTTTTATGTTTTTCAACATGTTTTGCTTCAATTCGACCTCTGGATGCTTCCCGCCGAGTGCCAAGTAGAGCTCCGACGATGCGTGACGTATCAGTTTCCAAAGCCGGTTGATCTCCGCCGTCATCTCCCGGGCGTTCGCGCCACGCGGCATGATGACGGTGACGTTGGTTCCACCGATCTCGCGAGGCGCCGCGTTCGTCAGTCGATTGTTG
>JAAXXA010000804.1:0-875 GCA_013334735.1 Bacteroidota bacterium | reverse complement strand
GTTATTGATTTACATGAAATTTATTAATTCTTGAATCACTTCTTTTTCTGTAATTTTCGTATCAGTACAGATAATTTCCATGACTGTTTTAAACAACGTTTCAAACTCAATTTCATCCATATTACAAAAAGAAATACTTTCAGGAATGAAAACCTTGCCTTTATCTGTTATGATCATTTTGAAAAAACCTGATTGCATCGTTTTAATTATTCTGTATTCTTCAAATGTTTTTAGTTTGTCTTGATTTTGAAAACCTAAATTTAACAATGCGAAAAACTTTTTGTGGAATTTATAGTTTCGTGGTTTTGTTACCACAAATTTATATTCTGTATTTTGTTTTAATTTTATCAGTTCTTCTTGATCAGAAGTATAAAGCGGTAAAATTTGATAGTTTGGTTTTGATATATTTGCAAAAAATTCCATAATTAATTTACAATTTGTTTTTAAACAGGCAATTGAACTTTATTAAGTAAATTTTGTGATATATGAGTATATATTTGTGTTGTTTTTGGATTTTGATGTCCTGCAATTTTTTGAATTATTGAAATATCAGTACAGTTTTCTAATAAATGAGTAAAACAACAATGTCTTAAATTATGAATAGACAATTCAGAACTTATATATTTTTTATAAATATTCTGACAACTTTTTATTGAATATTGTAATTCAAATTGATCATTAAATAAATACTCTTTTGGTTTATATTGTTTGTAATATTCACGTAATAACAATAAAACATTCATTGATAATGGAACTATTCTGTCTTTTTTACCTTTAGCATTGTTTATTTTAATCAACATTCTATTACTATCAATGTCATTTATTTTAAGATTTATTAATTCAGAAACTCTTAATCCAACAGAATAACATATTGT
>JAAXXA010000208.1 GCA_013334735.1 Bacteroidota bacterium | reverse complement strand
CGTTTTGATTTTGAAAAGCAGATTTTGGCATCAACTAATAATGTAACAACCGATCCTAATGAATATATTCTTACGAAGCACATAGAAGCAGAATACTTTAAAACTGCTGTACTGCCTGTGTTTACTGATGCTACTTCCACTTTTTATCCTGTTGCAGGAGCTAATACTCCTGTAGATGGTTATGTCGCTTGCGATCTTACTACCACTTGGGCTACTACTCATGATGCTTCTTCTGTTCCAACCACTGACGAAGGAGGGGTATTTCCTTTAAATGCTCTCGGTAATTTTGCATGGAGTTATAGGTACGACAATAATGGTCGTAAAATAATAGCGAGATCTTTTTTCCTTTTTGATGCGTCTTCACTTACTTCTTCCGCCATCATTTCCAGCGCTACGTTTAGCGTTTATGTTAATACAAAAAGTGATTCTTACGGCGATTCTTATAGTTGGTTTAATGTTGTGCAATCTTCACCGGCAGGTACCAACAATCTTGTAAACAGCGATTATAGCCAATGTGGAGCAGTTACTAACCCAACTGTTGGCGCTACTCATATAACTGCTGCAAATATTACTACTTCCTCATATAATGATTTCCCTCTGAATACTACAGGCTTAACATGGATATCTAAAACTTCTATCACTAAACTTGGATTACGTGAAGGGCATGACGCTACCAATAATGAAATAGGCGCTGGTAGTAATTTAGAGGTAAATATACGAGGTTATTTTGCAGACCAAACAGGCACAACCCAAGATCCTAAGTTGGTAGTAGTATATACACTTTACACAACTCCCACTGTTACTACACAAGCAGTCAATAATATTACTTCTACAACAGCCACCGGTAATGGAAATGTAACAGCAGATGGCGGAGCAACAATAACTGAGCGCGGTATCTGTTGGAATACTTCAACCGCTCCCACTACAGCTAACAGTAAAGCAACTTCTACAGGAACCACCGGAGCGTTTAATGCTTCAATGACAGGATTAACTGCCAGCACTTCTTATTATGTTAGAGCGTATGCAATTAACTCGGAGGGAACAAGCTATGGAAATGAAGTAACTTTTACCACTCTCAATATTCCAAGCCTTACTACTCCTACTGCAACAGCTATTACAACAAATACTGTAACAATGGGCGCTAATGTAACATCAAATGGAGGCGCTGCTATCACGGCAAGGGGTACATGCTGGGGTACTTCTGCAAACCCAACCACCAATTGTATTGCAGAGGGCGGTACTACAACAGGAGTGTTTACTCATTCAAGAACGGGATTACCTTCGGGCACGTTCATTTATTACAGAGGTTATGCTACAAACAGCGTGGGTACAGGATATTCCTCTGATGCTACGTTTACCACTATTTCACCTGCCACAGTTGACTGGAACAACAGCAACGTGCAGGAAATTACATTGGCAGCAAACCGTTTTTTTTCTTTTACAAATGGTAAGAGTGGTGGTATTTATACCCTCATTTTAAAACAGGATGGTACAGGTGGGCGAACAGTTACATGGCCCACAAATGTGATATGGGATGGTGGCGATGCGCCAGCCTTGAGTACCGCGGCTAATGCCATTGGTATTGTGAGATTTATATACGATGGGACCAATTATCTGGGTTTCCAAGTAGCATTAAATATTCATTAGTCTTGCAAATAAAAAGTCGAATATTAAATCTGTTTAATTTATAGCTATTAATACCGAGTTGCTTTCATACGTGCAATTTAATTCTTAAATTTCAATGAAAGCAGTTCGGCATAATACCAAGTAAGCATTCTTCGCCTCCACCATGGTGTAGCAAATCAATATTATTTTTTTGAATGCAACTTGGTATAAGGCACAAACCTGTCTGCCTGCAAAGCGCCGATAAAAAGCTGATTCACAAATTATTTTATTTGAATCTTTGCTCGTATATTTAATATATGCCTGCAAATATTTATCATTGTTAGGCGAATATTTATCTTCTTGCTTTATTTCTTTTATCTTTTTTAATTTTATTTGATTTATCTATAAATTATACCAATTCTTAATATAAATTAGTCCAAAGGCTAATTTTATTATAGAATGGTTAATGCCTATCTACAATATGTTTAGTTCAATATTTTTTGGACTATTACATATTGAGTATCGGTATTAGATGAATCAAAAAGTTTTATATTTATAATAGAGCAAAATCTTTATTCTCAAACTATATTCTCATAAAAAAATCATTTATAAAAACTTAGCGAAATGATTTCTTGTAAAGTAAAAAACAGCCTGCGATACCATAGCTGCATATTGCTGATGCTTTTATACTGCTCATTGTTGCTGCATACTGCTTACTCTCAAAGCGGTATTGCATTCGATGCAGCAACAGCGAATTCACAGAGTAACACTAGTTCAGTAACCTTTTCTCATACTTGTTCATCGGGTTCAAATAGAATTCTATTTGTTTTTGGTTGGTGCAGAAGTATGGGGGTAAGCAGTGTTAAATATAACAATGTGGCGATGACAGAAATTGGTTCAGAGATACAAAATCCTGATTATTATCCTGATCATATTTTTCTTTTTTATCTGATAAATCCTGCTTCTGGTGCTAATAATGTCGTGGTAACCTATAACAGTAGTAATTATCAATGTGTTGGGGCAGTTTCATATACCGGCGCAAAACAATCAGGGCAACCAGATGCTTGGGCTGATTACTCTGGAACTACTGCCAGTGATGGTAGTTACGCAACTTCTCTTACAACAATAGCGAATAATTCATGGACTGTTATGGTTGGGATGGACGAGAGAGGAGACATTGCGCCAGGAACAGGGACTACAAAAAGGTTGTCAGCTACTAATTCCATATTTTGTGACCTTAATGGGCCGATTACTCCAGCCGGTTCAACTTCTATGTCAACGATTTGTACTGTCAACCCTTTAGCCAATGTACCTACAGTGCATAAGATGGCCTCATTCGCTCCTATTACACCTCCAGCCTCTGCAGTAGTTGATTGGAACAACAGCAATGTGCAGGAAATTACATTGTCTGCTAATCGTTATTTTACATTTACAAATGGTAAGAGTGGATGTATATATACGCTTATTATAAAGCAGGATAACACAGGTGCGAGAACAGTTACATGGCCAACAGAGGTGAAATGGTCAGGTAACACAGTTCCAACATTAAGCACAGCTGCAGATGCTGTTGATATTGTGAAATTTGTATTTGATGGCACAAAATATTTAGTAATTTCAACAACTTTAAATATTCCTTATTAATAATATTATGAAAAATCAAATAACCACATTGTTAAAATTAAGAGCAATTACAGCAACTGTATCAGTTTTTCTTATTAGTTGTAGTTCCATATCTCAGGCTCAGATATTCAAGATTGTTGATTCGTCTGATATGCGCCTTTCCTATAACTCTAAAACCGTTGTATTGGATAGCGGTAAACGTCAAACTGAGTTTCACGGAAAGTGGATCAACTATATGGACGAAACCAACACATGGAAAGAGATAGACCCCGTGTTTGTTAAGACAACTAAAGGCTTTGAGATGAACGAAGCTCCTTTTGAAGTGTTAGCTCCTTTTTATGCAGACGAACCTGCTGTTTTCAACAATAATAACCGCTATGATGTTTTTACCAATGAAATAATTTATGATAAACCATTGGAACAAACCATACAGGCATTAGGAACAGCGCATGTAGCGGGAATAACAGAAACCGGAGATTTGGGTTGGGGAAAAGCTCAATATGTTGTTTATCCTGATGCCTATCCTGAAATTCATGCTGACTTAATATACTGGGTACATCAGGGTACAGCGCCCCGTTTGAGGAAGTTTATCCGTTTTAATCAAAAACTAATTGAGAATACCGATTTTAAATTCAGAGTAATTTACTCAGATGAAGTGGAAACACTAAACAATGGTGAAAATGTAACAGTAACCTTAAAAGGCGCCAATAGCAAAAGAGGTAGTGGTTGGGACAACTTTTATATATGGGATTCCAAAGGCGGTTGGACTGAAAGAAAACCTATCCGTTTTGACTTTGAAAAGCAGATGTTAACATCAGTTACTAGTATAATAACCGATCCGAATGAATATATTCTTACCAAGCATATTGAAGCGGATTATTTCAAAACAGCTATATTGCCAGTGTTCACTGATGCTACTTCTACTTTTTATCCTGACGCCGGAACCGGAGCGACTACGGTTGACGGGCAATTAAAAGCAAATACTTCACCTAATACAGGAGGTTATGATGGTTGTTCAAATTTTCCGAGCGATCATGCGGCAACTTCTTCAACGCCTGATAATACCGGAACAACAATGGCTGCTTATGTATATACAAGTACTTATTGGGGGGATCATATTACCAGGATAATAATTTTATTTAATACATCTTCCCTAACTAACATGGCGAATATTAGTAGCGCTACACTTAAAGTTTATTTGAACGATATCGGTAACACAAATACTGTGGATCAGGGAATAGATCTGGTGCAATCTAATCCCGGCTCAAATACTGTGCTTACAAGTGCAGATTATATTCAGGTAGGCAAAAGTCTTGCAAATGGATGGGGTTCTTCTTCTTCAACCGATATTATTACAGATGCTAATGTCATGGTAGGTAATTTTGTTACCGGTGGATATACAAATTTTGTAATGGGAAGTACAGGAATCGGTTGGATTAATAAAACAGATGTTACAAAATTAGGATTAAGGGAACATCACGATGTTACAGGCACAGGAGATGCTTGTCCTATGGGTAGGGGAGTACTGATATATTCTGCCGATCAAACCGGGACAGACTATGATCCTAAGCTTGAAGTAACTCATACGCCAGCTTCTGTAACCCCTGCCATAGTGAACTGGAACAATGGTAATATACAGGAAATTACATTATCTGAACATCGTTCGTTTACATTTACCAATGGTAAAAGCGGAGCTGAATACACGCTAATTATAAAACAGGATGGCACAGGTGGAAAGGCAGTTACATGGCCTACAGAGGTGAGGTGGACTAACGGTACGACTCCAACATTAACTGCTACAGCAGGCGCTGCTGACATCGTAAGATTTGTTTATGACGGAACAAAGTATTTAGAAATTACAACTACTTTAAATATTCCTTACTGATAATTAGTGTTTGCTCGAAAAGTCCATTTTCATCGTTACGCTTGCGAAAAAAACCGTCATTTATAATGATAAACTCCGTTTTTTTATCGCTGTGCAAGCCTCGAAACTGAACTTTTCGCATCAAACACGAGTTTCCGTTCAAGCACTAATTACTGATTCTAACTTATCAAGCCCCATAGTTGCGAAGTATATATAGAAAAACAATCACCATTTTTAGTTTCGTAGGATCGTAATATTTATCCACTAGTGGGTATTTTGTTAAAATAGTTAACCATAAACATTAAGTGTTTTTTTATTTCTAATTTTGATCGCTTAACCAAAAAAAATTATGAAAACTGAAATAATAAAAATTCAAAACATGAAATGTGGTGGATGTGAAAATAATGTAAAAAATGCAATAAACGATTTACCCGGAATTATTGATGTGAAAACTGATATCTCTGCATCTACCGTTACTATTATATACAATGGCGATGAAAACCTTCTTCCTGTTTTCAGACAGGTTCTTGAGGAAGCAGGCTATCCTGAAAAATAATCTTAAAATAAATCTATGATGCCTCTGGCACCCACACTATTTTATTAACTGATGTTACGTAAGTGTAAATTTTTTTAAATAACAGTATAAATTTAAAGAGATTCCTCACTATCGTTCGGAATGACAGGTTTATTATGGGTACT
>JAAXXA010000803.1 GCA_013334735.1 Bacteroidota bacterium | reverse complement strand
GGCGCTTTGTATTTTAATATCAAGCCAAACAACGATTCACTTTCGCCGGTTATAGGAGATATTAAAGAAGATATTCTGCATATTATAAAAACCTTCAAGTGGAAAAAACATTAGGATTTACTTGCTACTCCTACGACATCCACGGAAACGTGAAAACCCTGATGCAGGACAACAAGCGCTTGCTGAGCGGAGCCGAAGCAATAGCCTCTCAAAGATTTAAACGAATAGACTATGATTATCACCTGATAAGCGAAAAAGTAAACATGGTATTATACCAAAAAGACAGCCTCGATGCTTTTTACCATTATTATAATTATGATGCCCATAACCATTTGTTCCTACTTATGAAGTAGAAACAACCAATGGTGAAAATTGAGATAAGTTTAAAGAAAATAATATTTATACCATGTTAAAGAAAATAATTTTCACATTTTTTATGCTATTTGCAGAAATTTGTTTTTCTCAGGAAAATGAGAAATTTAATCCTGATTTTCTATTAAGTTTTTTTGCTGATAAAGATTTTCAGTATAAACGTCTGAAAGATACTTTAACTTTTATTAAGTTTAATTCTGAAAGATTAAAAACGGATACATTTTACGTTTTGAAACAAAAATGGATTTTTAATGAAATTAATTTATTAGGAAAAGAATATACGGAGACTTATGACAGTTTTGATAGAAAGTATAATTGTCAAAGTAACGAGAGGGTATTTGAAATAAAAATTTACGGAACAGGCTATTTAATATATTACTATTTTAAAAGAGAAAGTGGACTCTGGTATCTAGTTGAAAAGGAGGATTATTCTAATTAATTACTATATGAGGGCATGTTCCGAATGTCACATGCACGTTCTTCGATAATTCCAAAATAACTACTTAGCAAATTCGAAAACCACAGTAAAATAAAGGGATTAAAAAAAATAAACGTGATACCTTTATTTTATAAGCAATACATTTTTTATTTTTTTGGAGTTTGATTTACGAATAAACAAAACCAATTTTTATTTTCGAAAACATTAGGAATATTATTATTTACGATATAATTGTTAGCAAAAAAGTTTAGCCAATTAACCGGCATTCAGAAATTTTCATTGTAAAACAAGTTTCGGTTTTGTGCAGATGGAATTGCACTAATACCAATTCTTAATATATTAGTCCAAAAAATGTACTAAATAGATATATTGAGTATTGCCGACATGTCGCATACGCGTCAAACTAATTGTTGAAAATTTGGGCTGAAGCCCATAACGATATTGTATTTAACTACCACGACCTTCAGGTCGTGGAAAAAGAACAGATGATATTAAAGGACTTTAGTCAAAATAAATATATAACTATCCGGTGATAAAGCAACAAAATTAGTTTTTTAGCTTGATGGGGATTTGACATGTCGGGACAGACCGGCATTAATCATTGTGAATTTATAAAATATCATTAGACTATTTCATAAATACAGTTGGTATTATTAAAAAAACTTTGTACCAACGAAAACTACTAGATAACCTCAAACTGCATTGGTTTTCTATATGCCTTTTATCAATTTATCAATTTCCCAAGGGGCATAACATTTAATATTCCTGCTATTTTTAAGCGATTTGGTCTTATTTAAAGTTATGATGCAAATATTTTTATTGTTATATTTTTCGCTGAAATAATTCAGGGATGTAAACGATTTAATATTATTGAGCTTTACTTCAATAGGTATTATTTTGTTTTTTATTTTTAAAATAAAATCTAACTCGTGATGGTCTTTTGTCCGCCAGAAGTTAATAGTTTCAATTTTTGAAAATTTTCTTAATTCGGTATATACAGAGTTTTCA
>JAAXXA010000802.1 GCA_013334735.1 Bacteroidota bacterium | reverse complement strand
GAAAATAAAAAAATAAATATTTTTATTTCTTGTAATTACGGAAATATTTTATATATTTGTCCGTAATTAACGGAAAGAATTTTATAACTATGAAAGAAAAAAAAGAATTGCTAAAATCAAAAATTCTGGAATTTCAACAAAGCATACCCCTCGCCTGCATTCCACGCAAAACAGAAATACCGCTAAACTCCGGCAAAATAATTTCAGTTTGCGGAGTTCGCCGCTGCGGTAAAACTTACGTGCTATACGATACTATAAACAAGCTTATTAAAAATAAAAGAACAAGCGTTAAAAACATTTTATTCCTGAGTTTCGACGATGAACGGCTTCTTTTTAAAACTGTTGAATTCGACTTGATATTACAGGCATACAATGAATTGTTCCCTGAAATAAAAATGAAAGATGTTTATATTTTTTTCGATGAAATACAAATGGCTGACGGTTGGGAACCTTTCGTTAGAAGAATATACGACAGCGCTACTAAAAACATTTTTATTTCAGGTTCAAATTCAAAACTTCTTGCCACCGAAATTGCCACATCTCTAAGAGGCAGAACGCTTCAGTTTGAAATTTTTCCGCTTGACTTTAAAGAATATTGCACATTCCGAAAGTTAAATACTAATTACTATTTACCCGGAAACAAAGCTAAAATAATAAACGGGTTCCAACAATATTTGCAAAAAGGAGGTTTTCCTGAAATAGTACTTAACAATTACCGTTTTTATGAAACTACAATACAGGAATATTATCATATTATGCTTTTCAAAGATATCGTGGAACGTTATGATATCCGTAATATTCCGGTGCTTAAATATTTTATAAGCCGCTTACTTGCCAACTTAGCCAAACCTACATCCATACACAAAATATATAACGAAATTAAATCGGCTGGATTAAAAACAGATAAAAATATTTTGTATGAACTCGCTGATATGCTTGAAGCCATTTATTTTACTCAACGATTACCAAAATACAATAAATCCGTATTGAAGACCGAACTCGCTAACGAAAAAAAAAATTATTTTATTGATAACGGGATGGTAAACGCGCTTAATTACAGTTATAATGATGATTTCGGAAAGTTGTTTGAAAATAACGTATTTCAATGGTTACGAGCCAAGATGCCTTTTCAGCGAGGACTGTATTTTTTCAAAGGCAAAAAAGAATGTGATTTTGTTTTGTTAGACCGCGATAAACCTATAAAATTAATTCAGGTATGCTGGAATATTTCCGACAATGCTACCCTTAAACGAGAAGTTGCAGGATTAATCGAAGCTTCGGAATATTTAAAATGCCGGAATGTATTTATTTTTACACCGGAACACGAAGAAGTAATAACAGAAGGTAAATTAAAAATTCAAATTGTTGCCGCGTGGAAGGAAATGTTAAAATAAATATCTTTGAAAACAAATTTATAAAATTAAAATTATATCAGTACATAAACTTTAAGTATTTTAGGCACTCCAAACTTTAGGCACTTTTTTTAAAACAATATTAATTTTTTTTATAATTTTATAATCTAAAAAAATAAACAAAATGTCAATAAACGATCTGTTTGGCAAGGAATTGAAAGTAATTAACACAGGCTTGACTTCCTTTGCCGAAAATCTTAAACACGTTGGAGTTTCTACTGTTCAAACAGACTGGAAACCACCGGTAAATGTAAATCCTGAATTTTTCAGCATCATCGAAAACAAATTACCGGAAATTGAAAAAGCTAATAAACAGGCAACGGATATCATTTTAAAAGGAATGCCTACGCTTGTAGGACTTGATATTGCAATAAATGTAATACCGGGAATGAAAAAAAATATGATACT
>JAAXXA010000801.1 GCA_013334735.1 Bacteroidota bacterium | reverse complement strand
GGCTTAAAGAAATTGGCGCGGAAGTTATTGCTACTCCCGGTTGCGAATCGAACGTTAAAGAAATTTACGATAAATGCTGGGATATTCGTAAAAACAGGAAAGATTGTATTATTTTCAATCAGTTCGATGAATTTGGCAACCCTTGCTGGCATTACAATGTAACAGGAGATGCCCTCGAAGAAGTTTTCAACAATATTAAAGGCGCCAACAGTAATTTTGCCGCTTATATTTCTGCAACCGGTTCGGCTGGTACTATTGCAGCAGGTGATTTCCTAAGAACAAAACACCCGCATATTAAAGTAGCTGCTTCTGAAGCCGTACAGTGCCCTACACTGCTCATGAACGGATTTGGCGGACACCGCATCGAAGGTATTGGCGACAAACATGTTCCATGGGTGCATAATGTTAAAAATACTGATGTTGTGGTTGCTATAGATGATGAAGATTGCATGAGAGTATTCCGTTTGTTCAACGAAAAAGAAGGTAAAGATTATCTTAAGTCAACAGGATTGGATGCTGATTTTATTGAAAGCCTAAATGCTTTAGGTATATCAGGTATTGCGAATATGTTATCTGCTATAAAAACAGCTAAATTATTTGAAATGACTTCCGATGATGTTATCATTACCATTGCTACCGATTCGGCTGTAATGTACGGGTCGCGTCTTGAAGAGCAAACTTCTGAAAAAGGTAAATATTCTCAGATTCAAGCTATAAAAGACCATGAAAAATGTCTGTTTGGTACTAAAACAGATTACATTAAAGACCTTACTTACGCTGATAAAAAAATGATCCACAACCTCAAATATTTTACATGGGTAGAGCAACAGGCTAAGGAAATTGAAGATCTTAACCAGTTATGGTACGACAGAAAAATATGGAACGATATTTTTCATCAGGATGCAAAATTAGATGAAATGATCAGTGCATTTAATGATGAAACAGGTGTTCTGAAAAATATGTAAAACAGTTTTACTTTTTACAGTTCTAATTCTAATTAGAGTTTGACCAGAATGTTATTTTTTTTGCATTGTCATGCTGAGCGAAGTCGAAGCATCTTACTATCAACCATTTTTATATAGTTCGACTACGCTCACTATGACAAAACAGTTATATTACATACAAACTCTAAACATTATTTTCCTAAGTATATACTATGATAGAAAAAGATTTTATATTACTTATCCCCTATTATAATAATTACGATGGATTAATAAATTCCATAAAAAGTGTGGAATATCCGAACAATAGGTTTGAAATACTTATAGTGGACGATGGCAGCAACTTTCCTTTAAACAAAGAAGAAATACAAAACATAAAGTGCGGAATAACTATTCAAATAATTCGCATGTTGGAGAACAAAGGTATTTTAGAAGCTTTGAATACCGGTCTAAAAGCCATTCATGCCCGCAATGACTTTAAATATATTGCACGGCTTGATTGCGGTGATAAATGCCGCCCGGACAGATTTACCAAACAGGTAAAATTTTTAGATGAACATCCTGACATTGGATTATTAGGTACATGGTGCCGTTTTACCGAAAAGGTTTCAGGGAAAAACTATTTATACAGAACAAAGATAAAACACCAGGATATTTTAAAAGAAATGCACTTTAAGTGTTCTTTTATTCATCCTACAGTGATTTTTCGTAAAGAAATTTTAGATAAAATAGGTTATTATCCATACGAATTTGTTCATGCGGAAGATTATGCTTATTTTTGGATGATTTTAAAAGAAATGAAAGGGGCGATAATCCCTGAAGCGCTTGTTGACATAGAGTATTCAAGCAACAATATTTCTGCAAAAAATTACAAAAAAC
>JAAXXA010000207.1 GCA_013334735.1 Bacteroidota bacterium | reverse complement strand
TTTGTCGATAGCCGAAATTGCCTTTAAATTCAACTTTTCTGATGATTCATATTTTAACAAAATTTTTAAATCGCATGTACGTTTAACGCCCGGAAGATACCGCGAACTTCATAAAAAAATGCTGAAAAAATTCTGAATTTTCTTTCAAAAATTACCATAAATACACAATTTTTTACCATTCTGTTTTTTCTTATATAGTTAGTTTTGTAGAATAACCAAGTACATTACAATAGTGTAAAGAAATAAAATTATTTTATAATGAATCCTATTCTTCTTTATGGAATTTCGATAGTGAATATTGCTTTAATATTCTATACTTCTGCATTTATCGTTGCAGTGAGAAAAAAAATTGTCAGCAAGCTTTTTTTTAGTTTGTTGCTAACGGGGGTATTTTTTGATATAACTTCAACAACTTTAATGATTACAGGTTCTTCACATGGAGCGCTGACACTTCACGGAATAATAGGATATTCCTCGCTTGGAGCAATGATTACCGAAGCAATTAATTATTTTCTCTTTATTCGGAAAAATAAATTTGGTAAAACTTTCAGCAATAAAAGTTTTAAAGTTTTTAAATTTATTTTCATTTATTGGGTGTTAGCTTATATTACAGGAGCTGTTTTAATTATGTTCAGGAATTAAAAATGATAAATCTAAAATTTTATTTTTTTATTTTCTTCATATTTATTTTTCACATTGGTCAAAGCCAAAACAATTTTTGTATTAAAGGGCTTGTAAGAGATTCCGTTACCGGATTTGTACTATCATCAGTTACAGTATCTACAGATAGTTTAAGATATACAACAAAAACGGATAAACATGGAATATTTACAATTCCGGTATCCGAAAATAAAACTTACACTCTTACTTTAAGGATGCAAGGTTACAAAATAAAAACAATGCAACTTAAAACCAATTGCAGAGATACTATTACGATAATCATTTCTCCCGTAATTATTGACATGAATGAAGTGATTATTACAGCAACACGTTTTACAACTAAAATAAAAGAATCGCCAATACTTACACAAATAATTTCTTCGAAAGAGCTAAGTATGGCGGGCTCTACACAAATTGCAACAGCTTTATCGAACACCATGCCCGGGCTTGATTTTTATAATGAAGGTAGCGGAATGACTTTAAATATGCAAGGTATTGGGTCGAAATACACACTGTTTCTTATAGATGGAGAGCGGATGGCAGGCGAGAATCACGACAACATTGATTATTATAGTCTAGGCACATCGAACATAGAGAAAATAGAAATTGTGAAAGGCGCATCATCAACCCTTTATGGTTCAAACGCTATAGGAGGCGTAATTAATTTGATAACCAAAACCCCTGCAAAACCTTTTGAAGCTAATATTTACGGAAGATATTCGAAATTTTCAGAATTGGAAAACGGACTTAATATTGGTTTCAGCAGAAAACATTTTTCATCGTTTACCGATGTTTCAAGAAAAAGCTCAAACGGTTACGACCTAACTCCTGAAACACCCGATTTATATACGCTTGAGCCATACAGCTTATATAATGTTTTTCAGAAATTTACTTATAATGCTGGTTCTAAATTATCATTTTCCTTAAAAGGTTCTCTTTATTCCCGTGAAAGATTTGATGTTTCGGCAGTTCCAACTCATCCATTGTACAGCGATTACAATGGAAGTTTCACAACTAATTATAAAGTAAATGAACATCTTGATTTAACTGCAACATATCACGCCGACCGTTATGACAGCTATTCAGTTTTAGAAAAACTTAATGATCAAAAAAGAAGTATTTATTACGATATACAGCATACAGGAAGAATTACAGGAAAATATTTTCATACATATAAAAACACAATTGAAAAACAATCTGTCATTACCGGGCTTGAAGTATTTTATGATAAAATGTTTTCGGAACGAATTGAAGATTCAACGTGTGAAATGAAAAATTACAATTTATTTATATTAGATGAAGTAAAGATAAATAAGCATTTTAGCGTAACCGGAGGAGTTCGTTATGACAATTATTCTTCTGTAGGTGGTTCATTTTCGCCAAAAATATCATTCATGTATTCGAAAGGTAAATTTAATTATCGGGCTACATACAGCTATGGATTCAGAATTCCGGGCATAAAAGAAAAATATTATGATTTTGATTTGGGATTTATATCAGTAAAAGGAAATAAATCGCTTCGACCTGAATATTCAAAATATGCTTCACTTTCTATTGAGTACAATCATAAAAAAAATAATGCCAGCGCAAATATTTATTTTAACAGGGTTGACAATATGATACATGATGTTTTGCTAGCAGGCACTACCAATGCTTATACATATATCAATTTAAACAAAGTTAATGTAGGTGGTATTGATATTCTTCAACATTTTTTTATCAATAAAAACTGGGCTGTTAACGGAGGATATAGCTTTACTTATGCCTACGATATTTTAAAGAAAAAAGAATTAAGCGGAGTTAACAAAAATTCAGGGACTGCCGGCATTGAATACGATTTTAAGTATCTAAATTACAAAGGAATTTTATCGTTTAGCGGAAAAATATACAGTAGTAAAACATTCGAAAATTACGATGCAACAACTTACTCATTTTTTAACGATAAGTACCCTGCGTATTCACTTTGGAGAACAACACTTGTCCAAAATTTTTATAATAATTCTATTGCATTAAGCATAGGAATAACCAATATTTTCGACTATCGCAATAACACTGATTTAATAAATATTGATCCGGGAAGAAGATTTTTCTGCATGATAAATATTTCAATTGATAAATTAATAGAACAAATTAAAACCAAAGTAACTACTCAGTCAATTTAAAATGTTAAAAACCACATACATGCCACAGATTCACAGATTAAAATTAATTATTTTTTATAAAATTCCCTCAAACAAAACTACCTTTGGTAGTTTTAAATCTGTGAATCTGTGGCTATTTATGGAAAATAAAGTGGCTGAATAGTTACAAACCAAAACCAAATAAATATAATTATGAAAACTAAAAAAACAATACTAATGATTTTTGCAGTAATGGCAATATTTACACAATGCAAAAAAGATGACAATTCAAAAAATGATGACACAACCCCCACAGACAAAACAAAAACTGTTGAATTAGACGTACATAATGATCTAGTCAACTGGCGATATTATTCATTCGAAAAAGGAGCTGAAGTAACTATTTCAAATTACGGAGATACATTAGGATGGGACTTAGGTATTCATTACGAAAACTTCCGCACTAATGGTGGAACCAGTGGAATCGGGCAAGGCGCAATAATTGATTTAGGAGCGGTTAATTTCAGCGATGTTACTTTAAGCTCAATTGGAAGTAGCACATATACTTTAGATGATTCGATAACAATACTTGCTTCTGCTTCGATGCCTCCGCAAATGGAAACAACACCAGGCAGCGTTTTAATGGAATCCATGTTTGCTTCGCCACAGGGTCCTCCCCCACACACTTACACACCAAATAATCATGTTTATATAATCCGCACTGCAAGCGGAAAGCATGTTAAGCTTATAGGAACATCATTCTTTAATACACTTGGTGTGGAAGGATATTTTAATTTTAAATATGAAGTTTTAGATTAAATTACTTTTTTGTATCTCGTAATAGCGATTTAACAATATCCCTGTTTTTGATTGCATCTAGATCCTGAGGGTTCAATTCGATATTTTTATTGTAATCTTCTAAAGCGCCTTTATAATCTTTTAAATAAAATTTTGCAGCTCCCCTGTTGTAATAGGCACTAATGTAGTTTACATCAATTCTTATTGCTTTGTCATAATCTTTAATGGCTCCGGTGTAATCTTTAAGCTCACTTTTGGTTTTGCCTCTGTTGAAAAAAGCTATAGCATCCTGTGGATTTATTTCGATCGCTTTATTATAATCTATAAGGGCTCCTTCAAAATTTTTCATTGAATATCTTGCGCAACCTCTGTTGTTTCGCGAAGTTGAACAATTAGAATCAATTTTTATTGCTTTATCTAAATAACTTATTGCACCCTCAAAATCGCCCAAAGCGCCTTTAGTTGATCCAAGTTCGTAGTAAGATCGCTCTTTATCATTTATGGTATTTGCAAATTTTAAAGAATTTTCAAAATCTGAAAAAGCCTTTTTTAAATACATTTCTCGTTTAATATTATCATCTACACAAATCTTTTCCGCATAATACGATTTAAAGAAAACGCCCCTGCATCTATATGAAATGCTACAATTTGGATATTTATTTACAACATCCGAAAAAAGTGTATCATCATTTTTCCAAATTTTAACACGATTATTAGTAATACCTGCGAAAATAAAAAATCCTACAACAAGCGCTATTATTAAATATTTTGCGGAATTTTTTAAATATATTTTCTCTCCTGAAGATAATCTTTCGTATAGTTTTCCAACAATAAAAAATATTCCGATATACGGAATATATGAGTAACGATCAGCCATTGCAGCGCATCCAACAGGAATAAATTGAAGTACAAGAATTATTGTTATTATAAAAAATATAAATCCAAAAATTATGTCTTTTCTCCATTTTCTTGAATACCATACTAAATATAACACTAAAGCTACAAATAAAAAAGAAAGATAATATGTTAGGGGAAGTGTACTTCCTAATTCGTAAGGGTACGGATATATTGCCGATAGATGTATAGGAATAAATGCTTTTAATAAATAACTCGAAAATGAATACGATATCACTGAAATATGTTCAATAATCGTCATATCAGGCGCCATATTTTGAATTGCTCCCTCTTGTGAATTAAGAGCAACTAATCCGAAAACTAATGAAATTGCAAAAAATGGAATTTTTTCGATAATAATTTTCCAATTAAATTTTCTATTGGAGTAATAATCTAAAAGGATCATTATTAATGGCAGTATCACAGCAGCGGACTTGCTTAAACACGACAGCACAAAAAACAGAACCGATAATACTAAGTGTTTTGCTTTTTGTAGTTTAATATAATTGCAATACATTATTAAGGAAATCAAGAAGAAAAAAGAGTACAAAACATCTTTTCTTTCTGAAACCCATGCCACCGACTCCACGTGCATAGGATGAACAGCAAAAAAAGCAGCGGTAATTAAAGCAACTACAGCGTTTTTTGGTGAAATTTTTCTTATCAAAATAAACACTAAAAACGTGTTTAAAATATGTAATATAATGTTGCTGAAATGATAAATGAAAGTTTTACCGGCTCCTATTTTATAGTCAATTGCATAGGATAACATTGTAAGAGGATGATAATTTGCAGCGTAAAATTTAGTAAAAAATAATTTAATATTCTCCCAATTTAAATCTTTGATGTGGCTGTTGTCGCGTATATATAAATTGTCATCCCAGGAGAGAAGAATATCAAATTTTATTGCTTTAAAATATATAGCAAATGTAGTAATGAAAACCACTGCTAAACCAAACCACACCCATTTGTCAATAACATTTTTTTTTGCTGTTTGAAGTGGTTTTTTTTGAAGTATTTGCTTCTTTTTTTTATCTTTTGGGTTCATGAATTATTTATTGTCGTTTGCTATTTATTTATATTTTCCAAAATCTTCCTGATTATATCCCTGTTTTTAATTGCATTAGAATCCTCAGGATTTAATTCGATGGCTTTATTGTAATCATCAAACGCACCGTTATAATCTTTTAACAAATACTTTACAAAGGCTCTACTATTATACGTTTGCGAATATGATGGATCCAGATTAATAGATTTGTTATAATCCTGCAATGCGCCGGAATAATCTTTCATATCTACTTTTACTTTTCCACGATTGTAATAAACAT
>JAAXXA010000800.1 GCA_013334735.1 Bacteroidota bacterium | reverse complement strand
CATGTTTTTATAATATCATTAAAAATTTGATTGAATCTGAAAAAATTAATGTAATTATTTTTGAAGATTATGATAAAGGAGTTATTACACCATCATTAATTAAAAATGTTGTTGAGCTAGCCGGAAAAAAATCAATTCCTGTTGTTGCCGACCCAAAAAGAAAGAATTTCAACGAATATAAGAACATTACACTTTTTAAACCAAATCTTAAAGAATTAGCCGAAGGTCTGAAACTTGATATTTTACCAAAAAATCAAACTGATATTGAAAATGCTGTAGAAACTTTTCAATTAAATAATAATATTGATATGGTAATGGTAACACTTTCCGAAGCCGGCGTTTTTATTAGCAGCAAAAACAAAAACAGTAATATAATTGATGCGCGTCATAATATTACCGCTCATATCAGAAATATAGCAGATGTTAGCGGGGCGGGTGATACTGTTATTTCCGTCGCATCTCTTTGTTTGGCATTAAACCTCAATCCTTACATAATAGCTTCCTTATCTAATTTGGCAGGCGGTCTGGTTTGTGAAGAAGTAGGAGTAGTGCCTGTAAACAAGGAAAAATTATTTCAAGAAGCTATTGATATGATGATATAGTGTCTGCGCGGAAACTTAGTGTTTGATATGGAAAGTCCAGTTTCGAGGCTTGCGTAGCGATAAAAAAGCGCAGTTTACCATTGTAAATGAGCATTTTTTTCGCAAGTATAACGAAGAAAATGGGCTTTCCGTGTAAACACTTTCTAATTTACAATAGAAACAGATCCCTTCTGTTCAGAAACAGATCCATCTGTGGCAATTAGTTTTATAACGTAATAGTAAGTTCCTTTCGAAACATATTGACCGTTGTATTTGCCATCCCATCCATCTTTACCTTCATAAATCATTTGACCCCACCTGTTGAAAACCTTAATATTTAATCCTTTCAGGAAAAGATCATTAAAATCATCTTTCGCTATAGGTGTGAATGCATTGGATATAGGTTTAACATCTATTATCAAGCTGTCTCTGTCGCTTACGCAGCCATTCTGTATTGCCGAAACATAAATGATTTGCCCGTCATTTAAGGATGTTGAAGAATAAGAAAATCCCTGTCCTGTTTGAACTAAGGAAGTGTCAACATAAAAATTATACGTCGGAAAAGTAGATGGGTCTGCGTTTACCGTAAATTCCTGTCCTAAATATATGCTGTTATCGGCAGGATCGGAATCAAGTGAAATTACAGGCAGAGGTTTAATAGTTACGGAAACTTCATCCGATGCGGAACAGCCATTAATATCAGTAACTGTAACAGAATATGTGGAATTTGTTAAAGGTAAAATAGTAGTGTATTGCGTGGAATCGCCGGTACTCCATAAATACAACTGACCACCCGAAGCGGAAAGTATTACGGAGTCCCTTTCGCAAATTGCAATGTCATTACCGGCATTAGCAGCAGGCAATGAATTTAATGTTATGGGAAAATCGACTGATATCGTTCCGCTACCGCATGCATTAGTGCCTGTTACAGTTAAGTTACCTGAAGTAGCATCATCAGCAAAATCAATTGTTATGGGGTTTGTTGAGCCGGAAATAGTTGCCCCTGTGCCTGAATAAGTCCATGTATAACTTGTGGCATTATTAATATTTGGTACAGAATAAGTAAGCCCGTTTTGTCCCTGGCAACCCGATGCTCTGCCTGTTATCATACCGGCAGCATCAGGTAATGGAGCCAAAGCTATTGCAAAATCTGGCGAAGCGGCGCCATTACCACAAGCATTAACGCCTGTAACTGATAAATTACCGGGTGTTGCATTAACCGAAAAATCAATAGATACTG
>JAAXXA010000206.1 GCA_013334735.1 Bacteroidota bacterium | reverse complement strand
AACAGGCAACCCGGCAACATCCAATACGGTTACAATGACGGTGAATCCAGTTCTGCCGATAAGTGTAACAGTTGCTCCTTCTGCAAATCCTGTTTGCGTAGGAACAGCAGTAACCTTCACTGCTACACCAACTAACGGCGGAACATCTCCTGCATTTCAGTGGTATGTAAATACTGTTGCTGTTGATACTACAAAAGCTATTAAGGATATTAAAGGTCCTTTGAATGTTCCTTTAACTTTTATGGAAGTCCTGCCTTATCTGATAGGCATAATTCTTTTGGCAGCAATTGTATGGTTTGTATTTTATTATTTACATAAAAGAAAAAAAGGTAAAAAACTTATTGATTTTTCCAAACCCCAATTACCCGTTCATGAACAAGCTCTTCTTGCTCTTGAAGCCCTTAAAAATAAAAAACTCTGGCAAAATAATAAAATTAAAGATTATTATACTGAACTAACAGAAATAATCAGGATTTACATTGAAAAAAGATATAAAATAATAGCTCTTGAGATGACTACTGATGACATACTTGCATCTTTTAAATCAGTTGATATTCCAAATATTTCAGTAAAAAGACTTTCTCAAATGCTTGTTATTGCCGACCTTGTTAAATTTGCTAAAGCTACACCTCTGCCAAACGAACATGATATAAGTTTGGAAAATGCATTTGAATTTGTAAACGAAACTAAAGTTGTTGAATTACCAATAACTCAACAAGAGCATCAAAAAACTAAAGAAATTAAAATTAGTAATAATGGACAACTCTAAAAATCACAGAATCCGTCATTGCGAGCGCAGCGAAGCAATCTGTTCTCCAATGGGATTGCTTCGGTCATACTTCCCTCGCAATGACGCTTTTGGAGTTTTTATAAATGCCCTAATAATTAACAGGAAAATATAAACCATGCTGACTAACATTCATTTTGCGCAACCATATTTTCTTTTATTCTTGATTATCATACCTTTGATGGCGGTTTGGTATTGGTATAAACATAAAAACAGAAATGCAGATATACAGTTTTCAGATACTGCAATTTTTGCAAATACACCCATATCACTCAGACAAAGATTATATCATGGACTTTTTGTATTCAGATTGCTTGCAATTGCTTTGTTAATTATTGCGCTTGCCCGTCCTCAATCCCATAGCAGTAGTCAGGATGTTTCCATTGAAGGGATAGATATAGTTATGGCAATTGATATTTCAGGTAGTATGTTATCGGAAGATTTTAAACCTAACCGACTTGAAGCCGCCAAAGACGTTGCAATGGAATTTATTGAGGGAAGACCTACTGACAGAGTTGGCTTGGTGGTATTCAGCAGCGAGGCGTTCACTCAATGTCCTCTTACTACTAATCATTCTGTTCTGAAAAATCTTTTCAACGATATCCATAGCGGCATGATAGAGGATGGTACTGCTATTGGCGACGGGCTTGCTACTTCGGTAAACCGTTTAAAAAGTTCGAAAGCAATAAGTAAAGTAGTTATTCTTCTTACCGATGGTATAAACAATCAGGGAGTAATAGACCCTATGACTGCTGCCGAAATTGCCAAACTGTTTGGTATCAGGGTTTATACAATAGGTGTGGGGACATTGGGAATGGCTCCTTATCCATTTCCAACTCCTTTTGGTATTCAGTATCAGAATGTGGACGTAAAAATTGATGAAGCACTACTGAAACAAGTAGCCGAACAAACAAATGGAAAATATTTCAGAGCAACTAACAAACAAAAGTTACAGGAAATTTATAAAGAAATTGATAAACTCGAAAAATCGAAAATTGATGTAATGGAATTTCGAAAGAAAACTGAAGAATTTTTACCCCTTGCTTTATTAGCTCTGGCTTTATTTATAATAGAATTATTTGCAAGGTATGTAGTTTATAAAAGTATTCCATGATAATTGTTAATTGTTAATGATTAATGGTTAATGGTTGATGAAAGTTGGTAGCCAAAAAATACATTATAAAACGATAAAAACTAACATTTTAAAATGAAATTTTTTCACACATATTATCTTTTTAGCTTACTGTTAATACCTGTATTTGTATTACTTTACGCTTTGTTGCTCAAATGGAAAAAGAAAGCGTATCGGAGCTTTGGCGAAAGTTCTGTTATATCTCAATTAATGCCCGATGTTTCAACAGCAAGACCATTATTGAAATTTATTATAATGATGACTGCTTTAGCATTTATAATTATAGCTATTGCCAGACCTCAAACAGGCTCTAAGCTTGATAAAGTGAAACGTAAAGGTGTTGATCTGATGCTTCTTCTGGATGTCTCGAACAGTATGCTTGCCGAAGATATCAAACCAAGCCGGCTTGTGCGGGCAAAACAAGCTATAAGCAAGCTAATTGACAGACTCGAAAACGACAGGATAGGTTTAATAGTATTTGCAGGAAAACCATATAATCAATTACCTATTACCACCGATTTTGCTGCTGCAAAATTATTCCTTACAACAGTATCAACAGAAATGGTTCCTACACAAGGAACTGCTATTGGCGCTGCAATTGAAATGGCTCAGAAATCATTTAATTTTAAAGATAAAGTCAGAAATAAAGCAATAATTATTATTACCGATGGCGAAAATCATGAAGATGATGCCGTAGAAGCCACTAAATCCGCTGCCGAAAATGGTGTATATGTACATACTATCGGAATGGGATTACCCGATGGCGCGCCAATTCCTATACTTAACAAAGCGGGCATAGCAACAGGATTTAAGCAGGATGCAGAAGGAAATACCATTGTTACAAAACTAGATGAACAAAGTTTACAGGAAATTGCATCCGTAGGAAAAGGCACTTATGTTAGAGCAAGTAATACCGATGTAGGCTTAAATAAAATAATGGATGAAATTGACAAAATGGAAAAGAAAGAATATGAAGCAAAAACTTTTTCTGATTATGAAGATCAATTTCAGTATTTCGTGGCATTTGCTCTTATTTTGTTGATTGCTGAAATTTTTATTTCTGAACGCAGAAGCAAATGGTTCAGAAAACTTGATATATTTGGAGAAAAAAAAAGTAGGAAAATGTAACCTGACATTTATAAACGATTAAAATTATTTATAATCATTTACAAACGAACTTGCGGCTATATCTAAGTTCGCTAAAAAAATAATTTTTCAAATCAAAATATGAATATTTAAACATATCAATGAAACAGGATAAAATCGTTGTGTTTGAGAACAAAAAAATACGCAGGATATGGCGTGATGAAGAATGGTATTTTTCTGTTGTTGATATTATTGAGGTTCTCACAGATTCTCCTACTCCACGTCAATATTGGGGAAAATTAAAACAACGGGAATTTGTTGCGCTTGAGTTGTCCCCAATTTGGGTACAACTGAAATATAAAAAATAATCATTAAAAAATAATAAAGTTCGTTAAATGAAAAACGCAAAAATATACATTTTTATATACTGCTTTGCGCTATTAACAGTTTCGGTATTTTCGCAAAGCGCTGAAAAGCTTGTACGCGAAGGCAATTCAATATACAAAGGTGGCAATTACAAGGATGCTGAAGTAAAATACAGAAAGTCGTTGGCGAAAGATTCTAATAACATTAAAGGTAAATTTAACCTGAGTGATGCTATGTATAAGCAAGGCAATTACGAAGCTGCAGCTAAAACATTCAAATCACTGATTGAAAATAGTAACATCGACAAGCAAACTAAAGCAAAAGCATACCATAACTTGGGAAATGCGCTTCTTCAGTCAAAAAAATATGAAGAAAGTGTTGAAGCATATAAAAATGCTTTGCGTAACAATTCAAATGATCAGGACACAAAATATAATCTTTCTTATGCAATGAAAATGATTCAAAAGCAGAAACAGCAACAGGATCAAAACAAAAAAGATAAAGATAATAAAGACCAGAAAAAAGATCAGAATAAAGACCAAAACAAAGATCAGGACAAAAAGGACGAAAATAAAGAGCAAGAACAGCAACAAAAACCCCAAATATCAAAAGAAGATGCAGAACGTATGCTGAATGCTTTAAATAATAAAGATAAAAATTTGCAGGACAAATTAAAAGAAGAAAAAGTTGTTGTTAAAACAAAAGTTGAGAAAGACTGGTAGTATAACAATTACGAATTATCAATTACGAATTAACGACTGATGTTACATGAAAATAAGTCGTCATTGCGAGGAGTATTATAGACACAGATATGAAGTATAGACTGAAAGATGACGAAGCAATCTTGTATAAGAAAATCTTATAATAGATAGATTGCTTCTGGTCGCAAAAGAACGAACATCGCAATGACGGGCAAAAAAATTAGAGTTTGCTAACAATTACGAATGATTGAAAATTAATGAACCGACTTAAACACATATTAGCATTTTTTATTTGCATTTTTGCATGTTCTTATATTGTTCATGGGCAGGCAACTATTACTGCTTCATGTAAATACACTAAAGTCCCTTTAAACAATTCTTTTCAGGTTACATATACGATCAAAGGAGGGACTGCCACAAGTTTTACAAGACCTGCTTTTAAGAATTTCAATGTTACCGGACAATATCAAAGTACAGGTGGCGGTATGACGATGTACGTAAATGGTCAGCTTATACAGAGTGGGGAAGAGGAGTCTTCATATACATATCAACTTGTTCCTACTGCTGTTGGCAAATTCGTTATCGAAGCGGCAAAAGCAAAAGTTAATGGCTCAACAATTGAGTCGAATACTATCGCCATTGAAATTACCAATAGTGGCACTTCGGCAACAGCAGGCGCTACAAGCAAATCATCCGGCAGCTCTACAGCAACAACTACTACTACTGAAACAACCGGGAGCGGTGATATTTTTCTTAAAGCTTATGTTGATAAAACAAATGTTTATCAGGGTGAACAACTTATTGTAACATATAAGATATACACAAAAGTGGCTGTATCGCAATATGGGATAGATAAACTTCCTGCATTTACAGGGTTTTGGTCGCAGGATATATCAAAAGATAAAGACAAACCCGTTCAATATAATGAAACCATAGGAGGAGCAAAATATGTGGTTGCCGAAATTAGAAAAATTGCTCTCTTTCCTCAAAAATCAGGTGTTTTAAAGATAGACCCTCTTTCAGTTGAATGTATTGTACAAGTTGCTTCAAAGCAAAAGTACAATGATCCTTTTGCCGGTTTATTTGGTAATGATCCTTTTGGGAATTTTGGCAGTTCGTTTTTTAATACTTATACAAATGTCAAAAAAACAATATCTTCTAATGCTGTTACATTAAATGTAAAACCATTGCCTGTGGCTAACAAACCTGCTGAATTTAAAGGAAATGTAGGGAAATTCACATTTTCGGCAGAACTTGACAAAACTGAAACTAAAACAAATGAAGCCGTAAACCTAACATTCAAAATTACGGGAACAGGTAACATAAGCCTTGTTGACAAACCTGAAATTGAATTTCCGGCCGACCTTGAAACTTATGATCCCGATATTAAAGAAAATATATCCCGAACAGCTGCCGGTATCTCCGGAAGTAAAACGTTCAGCTATCTTATTATTCCTCGAAGCGCGGGTAATTTCACCATTAAACCTGTTAGTTTCTGTTACTTCGATTTATCTAAAGGTAGTTATGTAACACTTACCTCACCCGAATTTAAACTAAAAGTTGCCAAAGGAGCCGGTGATGCAAACATTACTGTTACAAGCGCGAATAAAGAAGATATTAAATTTTTAAATAGCGATATTCGGTTTATAAAAAATTCTCCTTTTGTTCTTTCACAAACAGGAACATTTTTTTATACCTCTCCAATGTTCTATTTCCTACTGTTTGCACCG